>NZ_UPHQ01000278.1 GCF_900566055.1 Mycobacterium innocens | reverse complement strand
TGGGGGGCAGCGGCGGTTTCGGTGGTGGCGGTGGCGTCTCTACCGGCGGTGGGGGCGGTGTCGCCGCGGCCGGGGGAAACGGCTGCGACCAGTCGATCGGCGTCGCGGGAGTGTCGCCATTAGGTTTGGCGGGTGGTGGATACGGCGATCTCGCATCGAAGTACGATTCCGTGCCCTCTTCTTCTGGAGGCTCCGAACCTTCAGCGGGCCGAAAGAGTTTGTCATAGTCGGCCGGCATGAGAACCTCTCAGAAGTTCGCCAATAATAGGACAAAGCACGAGAAGGGGCGAGATCCCCAAAGGGTTGAACTCGCCCGATCTCGTGCTTCGGTATTGTACGCGAATAGGGTGTTACCTATGCGAACATCCCCGTCACGTTGCCCTCGGTCGAGGCCATGGCCTGACCGGCCTCGCTGATGGTGCGCGAGAGGTTCTGCAGCGCGCTGTTCAGCTCCTGAGCGGTGGCGTCCCACTTCTGCTGGACGCCCTGGTAGGCCTCCGAACCGCTACCGCCCCAGGCCGCAGCCAGTTTGGTCAAAGACTGCTTGCCCTCATCGAGAAGGGAATGAATGCTGGTGACATTCCCCTGAATTGCGCTGGCCGCGGCCTCGATGCCCGCGAAATTCCACTGCTGCTCTGTCATGTCCTATTGCTCCGTTTCTTTGTGGTAATTAGGGGGTCAGAAGCCCATTTGTGAGGACAGCGCCTGCTGCTGCTCCTCGTCGGCCTTCGAGTATTGGACGCCGGCCTGACGAATGTTCGTCGAAATTTCTTCGAGCTCCGCCTTTTGTTTGTTGGCCGCCTCTTGGAAGCGCACCACCGCGGCCTGGGCCGCCGTTCCCGCCGCACCACGCCATTGCGCCTGCAGCGAAGCAGCGGTTGACTCGACCTGGTCGATCTGAGTCTTCAGGTCACCGGAGATCCGCTCGAAGTTACCTGCCTCCTGCGCGAGGGTAGCGGCATCGGTCTTCATCTCTGCCATGCTGGACTACTTTCTCTCTTTCTTTTCCTCGCCAAAATGTTGGCAAGTCTTCCGGCCCGGGTGGCCGGGAAGTCTGTTGTCTGCGGCGACGCTCACCAGTCGTCCTCGTCGTCCCAGTCGTCTTCGTCGTTGCGCTCCTGGATGAGCGTGGCTGGTGCGGCCAGGCCAGGTCGGGAAGAACCGCCGCTTTGTGCTCCCTGTCCCATCGCGCCGGCACCCACCGGGGCCGCTCCGCTGCTCGCCGACGACCCTGCAGCAGCGGCGGGTTGCACCGCCGGGCCGACAGGCTTGTCGAGCAGCTCGCTCATGAGCGGCGTGCGGGACAATGTCCCGCCGGCGCCCGGCAGCGCCTCCCCGCGCAGCAATCCCGCCCCCATACTGGCGCCGGATCCGCCGGCCAGCGGGTGGTTGGACAGCGGACTGGTGCCGACCAGGCCCATCTGCACAGCCTCGTCGTCGGCCGGATTGCTGCCGGCCATGCCGCCGGTCTGGCTGAACATCGACGTCATCTGCTGCATCGGTTGGGTCAGCTGCTGCATGGGCCCGCTCGCCTCGGCGAGCTGCGCAGCCGTCTGCTGCAGCTGGCTGCCCGGTACGCCGGTGACCTGTGACGCCATATCGAAGACCGGGCTCGCCGCCATGCTCTGGCCGCTCATACTCGGATCGAGGATCGCGGTCATCGGCTCGAGCTTTTCGAAAAGCGTGTTAGCCAGGGTCTCGGCCTGGTAGACGTCCATCGCTAGGGCGGCCTGAGTCCACATGCGGATGAAGTAGTCCATCTCGTTGAAGGCGATGGGCACGGTGTTGATGCCGAAGAAATTGGTCGCCATCAGAATCGCGGTGGTGATGTGGTTTGCCGCGATCTCGGCCAGCGACGGCGTGGTCGCCATCGCCTGCGTGTATGCGGCCGCCTGCGCCGCGGCCTGCAGGCCCCGCGTCTTGGCCTGCGTTGAGGCGGTCTGCAGCCAGGTCACCATCGGCAGGGCGGCCGCGATGGCCTTGTCGCTGCTTCCGCCGGTCCACGCTTCACCCAGCGAGTTCAAGCGAGCGGTCAATTCGACGGCCTGAGCGTCCAGGGCGGCCGCGAACGCCGCCCAGCCCGTGGCTGCGGCCAGCATCGGAGCCGGGCCCGCGCCGGCCATCAGCCGCGCGGTGTTCAGCTCCGGCGGCATTGCGTGCCACCACATGGCGATCACTCCTTCTGGTTGCGGTGTCTCTGTCGGTTGGTTGACCTGTTATGCGATGACGCCCGCGGCGCCGCCGTCGACTTGCGAATAAGTCCGGGCGATGTCCTGGACCGCGTCTGCGGCCCGTTGCAATTCGGCCTGGGCCGAGTTGTTGGAAGCCAGCATGCGCACGCCCGCGGAGGCGAACGCCGCGGCCGCCTGGGCCGAGACCTCGTCGGCGCCTGCGGGCACCAGCCCGGTCACCGACGTCACCGCCGTCGCACCAGCTGCCACACCACCGAGCGCGCTATCGCTCACTTGCCCGCCAATGTCGGCAGCCGCGGCGGCGTGGGACATTTCTTCCATTTGCCGACTTCTTCTCCTGGTATTTGCCGTCTAGCCGTCAAAACTTTTAGTTATAGCCGGAAACAAACCCCGACGAAGAGCACCGCGCTGGGCTCCGATTGCCGCGGTCTCGGGACCTCCTCGCCGCGATTGAAATAATCTTAACCGGGTGTTGGGGGTGCTGCGAACACTTCTTCTGGAGGCTCGATGTAGGGGGCCTGGATGACCTCTTTACCTTCCGGTGAGACCAGAAATGCCTGGCCAGGGGGCCTGCGCTTGACCTTGAACTCGCTCGACGGGAATTCCTGCTTCTCGCCCGAAAGGAACATTGTGGGGGCGCCCGACCCGAATGCTGCGCCCACGAACTTGTCCATGGTCGCCTTGTATGCCTGGCTCATCTGGCAGGTCACAATGATGTGCAGCCCGATATCTGTCGCAGCCGGCAATAACGGTGCCAGTGGTGCCATTGGGGGCATGCCGCCGGCGGCACCCACAATCATGTGCCAATCATCAACCAGGAGTACGACATCGAATCCGCTCCACCAGGAACGCGAGCGCAATTGCGCTGTCGTCAGGTCGGTGGGCGGCAGCCGCTTCTTCAAGTTGGCTGCCAGGGCTTTGACCGCCTCGTCCAAGCTTGCGCTGTTGCGGTTGATCGCGCCGGCGGAAAGCAGGTGGCTATCGGGCACCGCGTCAAGCAGGCCCGAGCGGTAGTCCGCGAGCATGAATCGCACCTGATCGGGACTGTTGCGGGCACAGATCGCTTGGGCGATGGCGTGGGCAATGGTGGTCTTGCCGGACTTGGCCGCACCGAAAATCAACAGGTGCGGGTTCGAGTGCATGTGGGCTTGCGCCACCGATAGGTCCGTCTCGCGCAATCCGATCGGGATCTCCCAGCGAGTGCGGTAATCGGCCTCCGGCCCGGGCGGGTTCGGGTCGAGCTCGTACAGGTGAATCCGTTCGGGCAGGACCCGGACCGGCGGTGCCTGGTCGGTGTGCTGGGCCGCGATCTGCGCCACCCCGGCGGTCATCGCCTCCACCAGGTTCTCGGCGCTGTGCACGCCGTCCAACCTGGGCGCCCCGATCATCAAGTGGTGCTTTTCCATCGACACCGCCCGGCCGGGACGATTCGCCGGGATCTCGCGGGCAATCCGGTCGATCTGGGTTTCGTTGACGTCGCCGAGCCGGAACTCGATCTTGGTGCCCAGGTAGTCGCGGACGCGTGACTTCAGCTCCGTCCACCGGGGCGTCGAGATGATCACGTGCACGCCGAACGACAGTCCCTGCGCGGCCAGGTCCTGGACCTGCATTTCCAGGTCCGGAAACTCACTGACGAAGGCCGGCCACCCGTCGATGATCAGAAATACGTCACCATAGGGGTCGGCCGCGACGGGCCGGTTCGGATCGTCACGCAGCTGCCGGTACATGGCAATAGAGCCCACCCGGTGTTCCTTGAATGTGGTTTCTCGTTGCCGCAGCACGGATTGCATCTCCGCGACCACCCGGGCGACCTTGTCGGGCTCGGAGCGGCTGGCCACCCCGCCGACGTGCGGCAGGTTTTCCAGATAGATCAGTCCGCCGCCGCCGAGGTCGATGCAATAGAACTGGACATTGCGCGGAGAGTGGGTGGCAGCCGCCGACATCACCAGCGTCTGCAGCAGGGTGGACTTCCCGGTCTGCGGTGCGCCGCCGATACCGATGTTCCCGCCGGCGCCGGATACGTCGACGCCCCAGACGTCTTGGAGGTGGCGGCGCGGTTCATCCATGATGCCCAGGGCAAAGCGCAGCGGTTGGTGCCGGTCGCGGGCGATGAGCTCGTTGAGCGGGGTCGGATCGATCAGCGGCGGCAGCCACATCTTGTACGCCCGCGACTCGGCGGTGCTGAGTTGGTCCAGGATGACCTCGCGCAACGTCCGTGTCTCCGTATTGGTCATGACGTCAAGGCCTCCTCAAGCACCGGGGCCGCAGTGAACGATCGAATTTTCAAGGCCTGCTTGGGAATGTGCGGACCGGCCTTACTGCCGTCGCCATTGACGTCGACCCCCGCCGGCGGAACATACGGCCCACTGATATAGAACGTGCTGAACTTGACGGGGTCTTCCATGCCCACCCGCAGGAACCCGACACCGCTCTCTTTGTTGGTGATGTAGACCGCTTCTGGGGTGCCTATCACCGCCTTGGACTCATGAGAGCTGGTGGTGCGCAACGCGATTCGGTAGGTCAGGTTGGGTTCGAGCTTGTCGATGCGAACACCGCCGGTCTGCAGCGACTGGGTGGCCAGCAACAGATGCACCCGCAGTGACCGACCCACCCGGCAGATCCGGTCGAACAGACCGATGAAGTCGGGATGACTTTGCAGCAGCTCGGCGAACTCGTCCACGACCACGAAAAGCGTTGGCAGCGGCGGAAGATCGGCCCCGCGTTCCCGGTACTTCTCGTACTCGGCGACCCCGGAGAGGGCGCCGGACGCGCCGACCTTTATCCCGGCCTGACGCAGAATTGACTGCCGGCGGTCCAGTTCGCCGGTCAACACCTCGCCCATCCGGCTGACGAGCTCGGCTTCTTCCGCCATGTTGGTGATGACGGCGGCGGTGTGTGGCAGCTTTTCCATCCCCAGGAAGGTCGAGCCGCCCTTGAAGTCGGTGAGCAGCAGGTTGACCTGATCCGGGTGGGTCATGGCCACCAACGACAGGATCAGGGTGCGCAGAAACTCGGATTTCCCGGAACCGGTGGTGCCGATCAGCATGCCGTGCGGCCCGCCGCCGAATTCCGCACCCTCCTTGATATCCAGGTACATGACGTTGCCGGTCTTGAGTTCGTGACCGAAGGGGATCTTGAGCCGATCACGGTCGGTGTCGGTGTACATCCGCCAGCGGGCAGGGGTGATCTCCTCGACGGTCTTGGCGCCCACCAGCTGATGCCATTCGGTGGCGACCTTCTTCTGGACGCGTGACGTCTTGTCCAGGATGGTGCCCGTGATGGACCAGCCGGCCAGCTTGCGGGCCAGTCGGGCCGCTTCTTGCGGCGACATACTGTCGGCGACCGAGGTCACCAGGCGAAACTGCTGGCCCGGCAGCCGGTCGTCAGCGGTCCCGTCCTCGGCGACCCGGATGCGGTAAGCCGAGCCGCGGTGGTTGCCCAGGGTGAGCACCGTGACACCGGCCCGGCCGTCGGGAGGGAATCCGGCCTTGCCGCCGGTGAGGTCCACTACGACGACGTAGGGGCCGGTGGGAAGCGTGTCGGGGGCGTGCGGCCCGCGCGCGGCCAGGTCGGCCAGACCGTCCGGGCGCGTGTAGATCATCCGGACCGGCCCGGCGGCGTCGGTATCGGTCTGATGCTGAACGTGCGGCAACCATTTGAGCCAGGACCAATCGGGATCCTCCGGATTCTCGGTGAGAACCCGGATCTGCAACAGGTCCGGCGGATGGAACACCGCCAGATGGCAGATCATGGCTGTCAGCAGCCGGTCGGCGCCCGGCCGCGCGCCGCCGACCGCGATGGTGGGAAAGGTGCGCAACTGCAGCAGTTTCGGGCAGTCGTGGATCAGCCCATGGGTGCGCAGGAATTTGACCACCCACATGTGGCTGACGGGCTCGAGATACGGTTGCGGTGCCGCGGAGGCCGCAGCCAGCTCGCCGCCGACGGCCGGTTTCAACAATCGGTCCACCGCCGGCTGGTCGCCGATCCCGATCCGGGTGGCCGCATAAAAGTCGCTGTTGGCCGGTCGCGACCACTGCCGCTGGGTGCCGACGAGTGACAGCAGATCGTCGGGATGCGGGGCGTGGTAACCGAAGAACGCGACCTGGGAGGTGGCCGAGGACGTCACGCGTCCGCGGAGCCCGGCCAGATAACGCAGATATTCCTTGCGGTCGGCGTTGATTTCCGGCACCTTCTTGCCGCCCCCGCCGGAACCCCCGGCCAGGGAGCCGACCATCATCACGATCATCATCAGCGGCATCATCAGCATGTAGGGCGACAGCTGCCTACCGCCGGCGAACATGATCGCGATCATGCCGAGCATGGCGCCACCCATCACGTAGGGCAGGACCTTCTGAACGCCCGAGGGCGGAATGTCGATACCGAGATCGTCGGGTGGCGTGAGGCTGATCTCGCCCGGGGTCAGCCGTGGGCCGCGAGTGATGGTCGGGGTGAATTTCTTCGTCGTCATCAGGGGACTCCGGGTGTTCCGGCGGGAACTTTTCGTGGATTGGGATCGGCGGGAAGCGTTTCGTGCTCTAACAGGGCGGCGTCTTTGGACAGCACCGGCCCGTCAACCAGTAGCCGAACCACCTCCCAGGGAGCGGTTTTCGGGGAACCCAGGCCCAGCGCCTTGGCGGAATCGGCGTTGGGGACCCCGTAGCGCACCCCCTCCGGGTCGATGTAATACATCGATTCGCCGTAGCGGGGATCCGGGGACTGCAACTGGACGAACTTGCCACCGTCGATGTACACCGTTGCGGTGCCCTGGATCTGCTTGATACCGCTGTTCATGGCCGACGGCGGGATCGGCAGATGCCGTCCGGACAGGACCGTCGTCTTCGGCGACTGATCTCCGGCTCTGCGTTCCCACATCCAGCACAGGGCGGGTTCGTCCGGCCGGGACATGATGTTGAGCTGCTCGGCTGGCAGCGGCGAGTCGTAAACGCGTTCGGGAATGCGCACGACCAGGCTCGGCACGACCGCGGGGGGTGCCACCAGTCCGTGCGACTGGGTCGCGCGCAGCGCCGCCGCCGTCGTCGCGTTCACCGCGGCGATGCCGTCGGGCAGCACCACGTAGTATTGCGGCCCTTTGTCGGTGTGGATCTGAAACACCGAGCCGATCACCAGATCATCCGGCAGCCCAAGGGTATTCGGTGTTCCCGCGCCCGGTATGGGCGGCAGCTGCCAGGCGCCCATCGCGGGCAAGGCATTGAACATGCCCTCCGACATCGGGACCGGCTGGGCGGTGACGGGTATCCCCATGGCTGAGGTGAGGGCGCGGTCGCTGAGGTCGATCGAGTGGCGACCCTTGGCAGTGACGATCCAGGTTTGACCCTGGTATGTTGCCAGCGTTGCCTCGTTGGCCTCGATCGGGTTTATCGACGAATCGATCAGCAACGGCATCACCAGGACCGACGTCTGAACCGCGGCGGAGGCGGCGCCGGGCCGGACGACGGTGTCGCACAGCGTCCACGTCGAGGTGGTGTCCCCCGAAACCGGTGTGGCGTAAGGCGCGCCGGGGATCCCGATGGTCTGACCCAACGGCATCCTGCTCAGTTCCGAGGACTTCACGGTCGCGGGGCTGGCCGGGTTACCCAGCACCAGCCGCGCCGAGGTCAGGTTGTAGACGGGATGCAACTGTCCCGACACGATCACATACAGCTGGTTGGTCGCCCGGTCGGTGAGAAGGCTGCTGGCGCCGAGCTTTCCCTGAGGTTTGAAGAAGGCCAGCAGCCCAGCGCCAAGCAGGATCAAGACCGCGATGACGATGCCGAGTCCGACCGAACGGCTGTAGAACTGCAGCGGATCATCGAACATGCGGGTGTCGCGCCGCACGATGGCGTGCTCGAGGCGGCGAAGCAGGAAGCGCCAGCCGCTGACCTGAACCTTGGTGGTGAGGCGAAGCCCCATGGTTCACTCTCTCATGTTGAGGTGCGCATGCACAGAGGCGATCGCCTCGGCCATATCTGCGCCGTTGATCTCTTGCAGCCGGTCCACATCCAGAGATTCGATGTCGATGCCCTGCGCCAGGCGCATGTCCCGGTATTGCTCGGCGGCTTCGACCAATTGCCGTGCGTAGCGGCCGTTCCCGGCGATGTCGAGGGCCGGGCGCCCGCGCAACGTCCGCTCGTGCAGCACCTTGGCGGCCCGCAGGAACTCATCGGCGGCTTCGGCGCTCAGCGTCGAATCATTGGCAGTGGCAATAACTTTCGCGATCTCCAGGAGCTCTTCGGGGCTGTAGGTGTCGAACTCGATGCGGGTGGCGAAGCGGGACCGCAGGCCCTCGTTTGTTTCCAGCAGCCGGTCGATGTCCGAACTGTAACCGGCGATGATCACCACCAGCCGGTCACGGTCGTTTTCCATGCGGGCCAGCAGCGTGTCCATCGCTTCCTGCCCGAACGGGTCGGTGCGTCCATCCCGTTCCTGGACCAGCGCGTAGGCCTCGTCGATGAACAGCACGCCGCCTAGGGCCTGATCGATCGTCTTGGCGGTCTTGACCGCCGACTGCCCTTCGTACTCGGCGACGAAGTCCTTGCGCGACGTCTCGACCAGCTTGGGTTCGGCGATGACACCCAAACCGGCCAGAATGTTGGCCACCACCCGGGCGATCGTGGTCTTGCCGGTACCGGGCGGCCCGGTGAAGATCATGTGCTTGCTAGGCTGGGCGATCTTCATCCCCTTGGCAGCCCGAACCCGGGCCATCATGGTCGCCGCGCGGTACCGCTCGATCTGAGCCTTGACGCGGGTGAGTCCGATTTGGCGGTCCAGCTCGGCCTGGGCTTCGGCCAGCAGCCGCTCGCGACCGGAGTTGTCGGTCACCACGCTGCCCGGATCCCACGGGTCGGAGCGGGAGGCGATCTGCTCGGCCGTGGTCGTCTTCAAACGATACGATGAATTCTTCAGCGCCGCTGACACTTTCGGATCCGGATGAGTGGTCTGCAACCATTCCAGCAGCGCCACCGCGGCGTCTTCGTTGCCCTGGGAGCGACGCGCCATGGCCAGATACCAGGCGATGGCGCGTGCGCACGCTTCACCGGCCGGCGAGTCGTTGGCCTCAGCGAGGCGGCGTTCGGCTTCGGTGAACAAGCCCAGGTTTGCCGCCGCCACACCGTGCGCCACACCGGCAGCCCCCGCCAAGAACTTGTCCGGCCACTTAGCGCCGCTCTTGACTTCGTCGATCACATCGGTCCAGCGCTCGGCGGCGCCGTAGATCACGGCTTTGAGCCACGACACCAGATGCTCGGACCCGGCGACCGCGCTGGCCTCGATGGCCTCCATGGCGTCGGCGTAATTGCCTTGGGCCGCTTCGGATGCGGCGAAACCCATGGTAATGGCCAGCGGCGATGCGACGGGGTAGGTGATATCTCCGTACAGGCCGCCGATGGGGACTCTGGCGCCCAGGGTGCTCATCGATATCTGCGCCGAACCCGCCAATCGGCCGAAGTTCCGGCGCGAATACCAGGCCCGGAACAGCGTCACCCGGTCGAGGTCACCGCATCTGATCCGGCCGACCCACGCATCGCACGCCGACTCGTCGTCATTGGTGATTTCGGTGAACAGGTCCAGCGACCGTGCCTCTGACAACGGCAGCATGCCGACGGCACTTTCGAACAGACCGGCCAGGCGATCAGTCATCTATCACCGTTCGTTGTACCGAGAGGTGTAATCGACCTCGTAGCGAGTGGCGAACACCTCGGCTTCGGCCGCGGCGGCTTCTTCGGGCGTCGGCAGATTCAGCGTCATCCCCACGAACTCGCGAAGCAGGGCATTCGCCTCCTCTCCGTCGCCCGCCAATTCATTCATGCTCTCCATCATGAAGGTGTGCTGGGCTGCCCGGGCCTTTTGCCGGGCCAGGTCGGCGATGACGAAGATCTCTTCGGCAAGCCCTGATTCGGTCATGCGCGACGCTTTGTCGGTCACCGTGATCTTCTGGATCATGCCGCCCATCATCGCCGTGACCGACACGCTGCCCTGCGGGTTGGTCACCGTGAACACCTCGAGCTCGGACTCTTCTTCCTTCTCGGTCAGCCCGTGCAGGGCGTCCAGGTCTGCTCCGGTGTCCGCCGGCTCGGACGGCGCGTACTCATCGAGCGCGTCAAGTGAGGATTCCTCGGCGGCACCGGCGGTGAAATCCAGCGCGTCGAAATCGTCGCTGACGTAGTCGTTCCCGGGCAGGTCCACTATGGCTCCCTTTCTGACTCGTGACGGAGATTGAGCAGTCAGCCTCGGGCAGAGGCTTGGATGTGATCCGAGGCGTGATCTAACCAGGAGCCCGCTGGGAGAAGCTCCACCAGGGCGTCCAACGCGCGCTGCAGGTTCTGCGGCGTGCCCGGGAGAAAACTGCCGTACAGTTCACCGCTGACGATGCGGGGAAGTGAGACCAGCCTGCCGTGCGTCGAGTCGAGAACACCGGCGGCTGCCTTGGTGTGCGTCGTCGTGCCCCCCGGATGGCGTTGGCTCGCGACGATTTCCACCCAGCTGTCCGGATTGCTCACGATCTCGGTGTAGATGCGGGCCGCGGTCGGCGCCAGGCCGTACCGGGTCAGCTGAGCCGCGGTGGTGCACTCGGCCAGTTCGCTCGCGATGCCCGTCAGCGGTTCCACGTTCGCGGGGTCCGCGGTACCCAGCACGGCAGTCACCATGCCCGCCAGGCCGACCTGCGGGGCCACCAGCTGTAACACCAGCAGGTCACCGTTGCGCACCGCGATGACATGACGATCGTCCTTGCGGCACACCACAAATCGCACCATGACGCCGCCGACATCGCGGCGCCACCAGCGAGCTTCGAGGGTGCGGTCCGGCCGGCTCAGGGTGTCCACCATCGAGGCGACCGTCGGATGCGGGTAGCCGTTGTGGTCCAGCACGCCTTGCGCGGTGAGGTCACGCCGCACCTGGTCCCAGACGACTTCCCGCAGGTCGTCTTGCGGAATGTTCGGCCGGATGCCCAGCGCCACTGGGAAATCGACCAGGTGCAACCGGTCCGCGAGTACCAGCATGCCGTCGATGGTGACCTCGACGCCGACGACGTCGTCGACGAGGCCCGCGCGGCCGGTAGCGAGCGGACCGGTCATATCAACCGAAGATCTTGTCGATGACGCCGGCCAGACCTTGGTCGGAATTGAGGTAAGCCCCGGCCGCCGAGATCAGATTGTTGGCCAGCCCGCTGGTGACCCCTTGCAGCCCCGTGCCGGTGCTGTTGCGGGTCGTCTCGAACTGTTGCAGCGTGTCGTTGAATTTCGACGTGAACGAACCGTGGGTGATTTGGACTCGCTGGCTGACTCCACCGACCACCGAGGTGGCCGATTTGAGTTGGCCGGCGATTTCGTTCTGCATACCCGCCAGTACCTTCAGGAATGACGGTACGACGCCGAGTATTCCAGTCATGGGGTGGACCTTTCCTCTACGTTCTTCTTTTTACTCGCTATGGCTTTGGTGCGCTTGGCTTTGATGTGGCAGGCGCATCAAACCAGCCCACTACTCGGCGCGGGCCTGGGCGGAGGACCCTGCCGCTGCTGGCCGCCGGCGGCTCCGGCGTCGATCGGCGCGCGCTCGGCACCGGCTCCAGCGGCCGCGCCTTCCTCGTCTTCTTCTTTCTTGTCGCTGACGAGGGTGGCCTGTTGCTGCTGGCCGCCCTGCTGGGCCTGCGAGGAGATCATCTGCGCCTGTTGGCCGGCCATGCTGCCGAGCTGGCCCGGCCCACCGCCGGCTGCCACCAGGTGTTGCAGCTGACCCATCGTTGCCGTGAGCGAACTGACGTTGGGCAGTTGGGCAAACGACATCAGGTCGCTGAAGCTGAGGCTGGGCAGGCCCGCGAAGCCGCCCAGGAAATCGGGCAGGGCGGCCAACTCCGTCCAGGTCGGCAACTTGCCGAGGTTGCCGATTCCCGGGATCAAGTCGCCCAGGCTCGGCAAGCCGGGGAACAAGTTGGGGATGCTGGGCAGCCCGGGCAGGCTCGGGAATCCGGGGATTGGCAAGCCGGGGAAGCTCGGCAGGCCGGGCAGGCCGGGCAGGCCGGGCAGACCGGGCAGGTTGGGCAAGCCGAAGTCGGGCAGGCCCGGGATGGACGGCCACTCGAACTCGGGCAGACCCGGAATCGGCAAGTTGAAGTCCGGTATGCCCGGGACGGGCGGCCACTTGAAGTCCGGCAGGCCCGGGATGTCGGGAAGGCCCGGGATCGGGATGTCGGGCAGTTTCGGCGGCCACAGGCCGTCGATGATGTCGGGGATGCTGGGGATCGGCAGACCCGGGAATTTGGGCAGGGTGGTCAACATCTCGATCAGCCTGCCGAGAAGACCCTTCAGGTTGGTCGCGTTCATCAGCGTCATGATCGTCAGGTACAGCAGTGCACCGCCGACGACAGCCATGGCAATGCCGGACATCGGGAGTGCGAGCTGCCACGACCACAGCCAACCCAGCAGCGGAACCTTTTCCAGCCCCTTGCAGACCTTGTAGACGCCGTCGATCATCTTCTTCATCGCCCGCAGGACGTCGCGCGTGTTGGACACGTACTTGGCCTGGTTTGAAATCATGTTGCCGGTCAAAGAGTCGATGTCGCCCATCACCTTTGCGCGAAGTTGCTGCGCAATGTTCTGCTTCAAATAGGCGTCGGCGGCTTGGCCGATCCAGTTGGTGCCCGGAATGGCGAGCCCGATCTTGTCGCTGATTTGCTTGAACAGCGTCGCGCCCGAGTTGAAGACATCACCCGGGTCGGGGATGCCCTCGCCGAGCAAGAGCAACTGGCCCCAAATGAAGTTACTGGTGTTCTTGCAAAGGTCGCTGCCGTTCATTTACGTCTTTCCTCACACTCGCTGATCCTGTGCACTGACTTTTGTGCACCTTTACGCCGCACGTTGAGCTTAGCAGCGCTGTGGTGGCGGTAGATGCACGAATTTTTTGGTGAGCCGGGCGATTTCGGGCGCGGCGCCTGACGCGACCGCATAGCCGGCCGACCGGGCGACGGTGCCGTTCCCCGGACGATTGAACTCGAGCGCTCCATTGTGTTGCGGCCCCCGGAGTCGACTCAATTGATTTGACGGATAAGCGCTTCGATTGCCTCGGCGGCTTCGGCTGGCAAAGCCTCCTCGGCTTCGGCGCGGACAATCATTTCTTCTGCCACTCCGGCTGCCTGTGCAGTTTCGGAAGCGGAAAGGTTGGCCCGCCGGCGCGCGGCATATAAACGCTGCGCCAGCGTGGCTCCCGGGGCGGTGGCCCCCAGCGTCATCAATTTGTCGTGGTAGCGGCGCACCGCGCCCAGTGCCTTGATCAGTTCGGGGGTAATACGACTGATGCGAGTCGCCTGCACGGCGATGGCTTCGAGTTGGCGCAAATCGGCGAGGATCGGCGCTGCCCGCTCGGTGAACTCGGGGTCCTCGGGCGGCGGTAACGCGGCGATGGCCAGGCTGCAGGTGTCGACGGCCGCCGCCACCGCCTGCGCGATCAACGATGCCGGGCCCTCGGCGGGCTGCGCCTCGGCATCTGCCTCGAAGGTCGGTACCGCCGGCTGCTGCCCGGCGGGCTCGCCCTGGCGGATCCGGGCGATGGTCCCGGGCGGCCATTGCAGCACTTCCTCGAGCTTGGCCCGGGTCCGTTCCCGCGGCCAGCTACGGCCTTTCTCGAAGGCGATCAATGCGCCCGCATTGATGATCCCGTCGGCCGCGAGGCTGCGCTGACTGATGTCGAGCTCACGCCGTCTTGCCGCGGCGGCCGCACCGGCGCGGACCACGCCGGGATCGAGTTCGCTGGTCTGGCCATCCGACTGGTCCGCCGGTCGTTGTTCACGGCGCTGCTCTTCAGGCGAATTCGACGGCCTGACGACTTCGAACGTCAACGCCTTGCCTCCAGTGGGATCGCCGAACCGGACGATGGTCTTGTCGCTGACGGTCACAGATCCTTTGCGTCGTCCGTCGACGAACATACCGCTCGGGCCGGTGCCGAGGATGCGCCACGGTCCATCTTCGGACACTGCGCGCAGATGTGCCTGCGAAACGTCTGGATCGTCAACCTGGACACCGGCTTGGGGTGTGCGATCGATGGTCATGACATCACGGTCGGGGGCGCTCGCGTGCGACGGTTCGCCGCTGTGGGCGACCAGCAGAGCCGGCCCGACGGGTGAATCGGCGTTGGGCATCTGCGTCGCTTCCTCGCTCTTTCGGGGCTCGTCCTAGCTGGCGGGTACCGGTGCGGGCAGCAGGACACGCCTTCCGCCGACCACCATCCTAACCGTTGCGCCCTTCCAACGCTACGCTTTCGCTACGTTTTTCGGACCATGGCCGCAGGGGGTTGACGCCGGTACTGCTGCGGCGGAACCGCGGTAAACGCTACGGTTCTGCCTCGCAAAAGTATTGCAAGCCGTAATGGTTTGCGCAATGGGTTGGCTCGGTTTGGACGCCGCCCCGCCGTCGGGAGCACCCGATCTTCCGAATGTAAGGCCAGGTGGTGGGACGAATCGGTGACGTCTGGAGGAATCACTCGGGGCAGCCGTAGCGCGCTTCGGTGCGGGCCGCCGACGCCAACTGTTGCACTGCAACGGTTAGTGCTATACGCTACTCCGCGGGAGGCTACCGACCTGCAACGCTTTAAGAGGAGCGCAACGATATGACCGCAACGGCTCTGTACGAGGTCCCGCTGGGCGTCTGCACGCAGGACCCCGACCGCTGGACAACGACACCCGACAACGAGGCCAAGGCGATGTGCCGGGCCTGCCCGCGGCGCTGGGCGTGCGCCCGGGACGCCGTCGAATCCCCGGGCGCGGAAGGTCTTTGGGCCGGTGTGGTAATTCCTGAGTCAGGCCGGGCCCGGGCGTTCGCGCTGGGCCAACTGCGGTCGCTGGCGGAGCGCAACGGTCACCCCGTGCGCGAGCGGGTCGTCGCCCAATCGGCATAAGACTGCCGCAATCCGAGCCGCTGCTTCGAGGGGTCTGCGGTGCGGTGGGCGGTCAGTTGGTGCCACACGTAGACAGCGCGAGAAATCGAAAGATTTCTCGCGCTGTTTTCGTTGTCCGCTGCCTGCCGGCAAGCGGCAAAGACGGCCGCCCTGAGCGCGATTCGACGACCTACCGTCCCGGGCCACCCGGAGCCACCCGGCTCGTCGGTGCGACGATGCCGGTCGAAAGGTGAGGTGGCGGATCCGGTACACACGTGATGGGAACTGCTCGTGGACGTCGAGGGCTGGCCGGCCTGGACGAAGTCCATGCACGAGATCGAGCGCCTGGAAACCGGTCCATTGAGCGTGGGCAGCTGCATCGACGAAGACGGGGACGGCGTGCGCACCGCGCTCGAATTGATCATGACCGGACCACTGGCGTGGCTGGCCGGCCTCACCGCGGGGGTTCGCGGGTTCGGTCGTATGTCGACATGGAAAGCAACGGCCTGAAACGGGCAGCCGAGTCGGGCTCAGCCCGCCGGCGGTCAGTGCGCCGGCGTCGCCGCCTCAGGGCGCGGGGCTCGGCGCTCGTCGGGTCGCGATGCGAAATACTCCACGATGATCGCCGCGATCTGCAGAAATTTCAGCCGCGTCGCCGGCGCCAGATCGTGGCGCACGTCGATGACGCCGCCTGGCCTCAGATGTGGATCGAAGGGCACCTCGACCACCCGCTGCCCGTGCTCGACGAACTCGCGGGCAAGCACCGAGCGGGTGCGTTTGTCGGAATGGCCATCGGAGTCGTTGAGCACCACGATGCTGCGCCGCAACAGATCCGTCAGCCTGCGGTCCGATAGCCATTCCATGGTCTTGGCCGCAGCGGAGGCCCCGTCCGCCCACGGCGAAGACACCACTATCAGCGCATCGAGGTCGCGCAGCACTTCCTGGGTCAGTGGGGCGTCCATCGTCGAACCGCAGTCGATCACCGAGATCGCGAAATGGCGGTCCAGCCGCAGCGCGGCCTCCCGGTAGATCGCAGGGTCGAGCACCCTGCGCGCCCCGGCCATTGGTTCGCCCGGTAGCACGTGCAGGCCCACGGAGTTACGGCCCAGCCGAGCGACTATGTCGGCGAACGACGGCAGGTCTTTGGCTGCGGTCAGATCCCAGAACGACCCATGCGCGGCCGGATCGATCCTGCTGCTCAACCGGCCGAAGGCGGTATCGGCGTCGATCGCCACCACGCGGTCCCGCTGGCGCAGTTCGGCGAAAATGGATCCGATGCTGGCCGCCACCGAGGTCTTGCCGACGCCGCCCTTGCCCAGGACGCCGACCTTGTGGCTACCGCGCAGGGCGGTTCGTATGACGGCTTCGAAATCGGCTGCCTCGCGTTGCGCGGCGGACGGACCGGGATTGATCAGGCCGAAGGACACCACCCGAACGAGGCGTCGCCAGCCGTGGTCGGCGGGTCCACCCCCGGAACCGGTTGCGGGGGTGACGGCGCGCTCGGCCCGAACGCTCGGTGGGACCGGGACATCGGATGGCGCGGATTGCGGCGGTTTCCGCGCCGGATGGGGCGGTGCGAGCGGGCGCATCGGCGGGTGCGGCGGCATCGCTGACTGCGGTATGTCCGGTCGTGGCTGCGCCGGTCCCGGAGGGCGCGTGGGTTGGGCTGGAGCCGGCGGTGGCGGCGCCGTCGGGCCATATGCGAACGCCGGCGGAGGCGGTGGCTGAGGTGTCGGCGGGAGCGGCGGGGCGGG
>NZ_UPHQ01000308.1 GCF_900566055.1 Mycobacterium innocens | reverse complement strand
GGTTCGACGTTGAGTGTGGCGTCGGGTCGGGTGGCGTATGTGCTGGGTTTGGAGGGCCCGGCGGTGTCGGTGGATACGGCGTGTTCGTCGTCGTTGGTGGCGTTGCATCTGGCGGTGCAGTCGTTGCGGTCGCGTGAGTGTGATCTGGCGCTGGTGGGTGGGGTGACGGTGATGGCCACCCCGGCGATGTTCGTGGAGTTCAGTCGGCAGCGCGCGCTGGCGCCCGACGGCCGGTGCAAGGCGTATGCGGGGGCTGCCGACGGCACCGGCTTTTCCGAGGGCGCCGGGGTGCTGGTGGTGGAGCGGCTCGCCGATGCGCGGCGGTGGGGGCATCCGGTGTTGGCGTTGGTGCGGGGTTCGGCGGTCAATCAGGATGGCGCCTCCAACGGGCTGGCGACACCGAATGGGCCGGCGCAGCAGCGGGTGATTCGGGCCGCGTTGGCCAGCGCGCGGTTGGGGGTGGCCGATGTGGATGTGGTGGAGGGGCATGGGACCGGGACCATGCTGGGGGATCCGATTGAGGCGCAGGCGATTGTGGCCACCTACGGGCAGGGGCGCACCGAGCCTGGGAAAGAGCCGCTGTGGTTGGGGTCGATCAAATCCAACATCGGCCATACGTCGGCGGCGGCGGGGGTGGCCGGGGTGATGAAGATGGTGTTGGCGATGCAGCATGGGGTGTTGCCCAAGACGTTGCATGTGGATGTGCCGACGCCGCATGTGGATTGGTCGGCGGGGGCGGTGTCGTTGTTGACCGAGTCGCGGCCCTGGCCGGCTGCGCCGGTGGCGGGTCGGGCGCAGGGCCGGGTTAGAAGGGCCGCGGTGTCGTCGTTTGGGATCAGTGGCACCAATGCGCATGTGATTCTCGAGCAGGCGCCCGTGGATAGTGCCGCGGATGGTGTTGGCGCCGAGCCGGTTACCGGGGTGGTGCCGTGGGTGCTGTCGGCACGCTCGGCGGCGGCGTTGGCCAATCAGGCGCGGCGGTTGTTGGCGTGGGTGCAGCAGCGTCCGGCGTTGGCAACGGCGGATGTGGGGTGGTCGTTGGTGTCCACCCGGTCGGTGTTCGAGCATCGCGCGGTGGTGGTGGGCGCCGACCGGGCGCAGTTGCTGTCGGGTTTGGCCGGTCTGGCCGCCGGCGACCCCGGCGCTGCGGTGGTGGCCGG
>NZ_UPHQ01000280.1 GCF_900566055.1 Mycobacterium innocens | reverse complement strand
CCCCTGAGCCGCGGGCAGTGGGATGGGCGGGGGTGGTATGGGCATGCCGATGGGGGCACACGGCCAGGGCCAGGGAAGCTCCAAGTCCAAGGGCGCCCAGCAGGACGACGAGGCGCTATACACCGAGGACCGGGCGTGGACCGAGGCCGTCATCGGTAACCGCCGTCGTCAAGACAGCAAGGAGTCGAAGTGACCAGCATGGAAATGGACCCGCATGTCGCCCAGACGTTAGCGCTGGCGGCACGGTTTCAAACGGCCCTCGATGGGACGCTCAATCAGATGAACACCGGATCTTTCCGGGGCACTGACGAGACCGAGACCGTCGAGGTGACGATCAACGGACACCAATGGCTCACCGGGGTCCGTATCGAGGAGGGCCTGCTGAAGCAAGTGGGCGCGGAGGTCGTCGGGGCGCGGGTCAACGAAGCGCTGATGAATGCACAGTCCGCGGCGACGGCTTACAACGACGCTGCGGGCGAGCAATTGGTCGCGGTCCTGTCCGCCTTGTCCGACACGATGAACAAAGGGCTGATCTAGCTCGGTTCTCAGCGACGTCGGCGACGGCCAGGACGCTTACGGTCAGCGTCCGGCCGCGCCATTCCGGCGTGTTCCGATGCCGTCGCGCGCCGTGTTGCCCGCACCCCGTCCAGTCGCGGTTTGAGCGATGCTGTGATCACCATGGCAGGGTTGCCGGCGTCCGTGCGGAGCCGGATTCGGCCGCTGTCCTGATTCCAAATTGCCGCATCTAGCTGGTCTTAACCTCGGTTAGGCTTGTTAACCATGACGTCCGGTACCGCTCATCAGCCGTCGCCGCATCAAAGCCGGCGCCGCGGCTGTGCAGCGTGCGCGCCGGTCGAACGATCCACTGCGGGTACCTACCCGGCAGGTCTCGTCGCTGCGGCCTGGCGGCTGTTGGGAGGAGAGTAGGCGATGGGCATTCCGAGGCCGATAGGAGAGTACGCCGGGCAGATGCTCGAGCCGAGCGGGTGGCCGGAAGCCGATGAGGACACCTTCTACGACCGGGCGCAGCAGTACAACCGGGTCTTGCACCAGTTCACCGACGTGATGGATGCCTGCCGCCACCAACAGGTCGAGGTCTTCGACGGCGGTGTGTGGACCGGTGGTGCGGCCAATGCCGCCAACGGTGCACTGGGGGCAAACCTCAGCCAAATGAGCACGCTGCAGGATTACCTGGTAACGGTGATCACCTGGCACCGCCATATTGGCGGGTTGATAGCCCAGGCAAAGGCGGATATCGGCAACAACGTGGACGGGGCGCAACGGGAAATAATCGCCCTGGAGAACGACCGCGACATGGACGCCGACGCGCGCAAAGCCGCTATCGAGTCATTGGTGCGCGCCACGCACAGCGCCAATGCCAGCCTGGTGGCGGAAGCCGCTGAGCGGGTCTCGGCGTCCAAGAACTGGAAACCGCCGCACAACGCGCTCCAGGATCTGCTCCACCAGGTAACGCCTCCCACCCCCGAGGTGCCGTCGCTGGTCGTACCAACTCCGGGTAAGCCTGCTCCCGCACCGCCGGCCCCGAAGCCCTTCGAACCGACACCGGTCAACCCGCACAAGCCGGTGACACCTGGTGCACCGGTTACCCCGGTCAACCCGCGGCCGGCCCCGCCGGTCACGCCGGGCAAACCGGTTACCCCCGGCGTACCGGTTACTCCCGTCACCCCCAGGCCGGTCCCCCCATTTACCCCGGGCAAGCCGGTGACCCCGATCCCACCGGTTACCCCGGGCAAGCCGGCTAAGCCGGTCACCCCGGTTAACCCGGTCAAGCCGAAACCGGAGCAGCCGGTCACCCCGGTCACCCCGGTCAATCCCGCTCCGGCCCCGGCGCCGGCCCCGGGCCCATCCACTCCCGTTTCACCGACACCGGCGCCGGCGCCGGCGCCGAGCCCGCAACCGGCCCCGGTGGGCCCGTCGCCATCACCGAGCCAGCCGTCGATGCCGAGCGATCCCGGAACCCCGTCGACGCCACCTGCCCCGTCGACCGAGCCCGCTCATGTGAAGCCGGCAGCCGCGACGGAGGCGCCGTCGATGCCGTCCGCGCAACCGACGGCTCCGTCGGGCCCGTCGCATGGCGACGACGGGTCGTCGTCACAGCCGATGGCACCAGCAGCTGCGGGCGGGATGCCGGCTGCCGCTCGCGGAATGTCCGGTGGAACCGCCGCTCCCGCAGCGTCAGCGGGGGCCAGCGCGAGCAGCGGGCAGAGCGCCGCATCCAGTGCGGGCTCGCGTGCCGCCACTGGGCGGGCACCGTTGGGTCCAGCCGGCAGGGCACCGGCAGCGGCGACTCCCCGCGCGGCATCGGCGCGAATCGCGCCACCAGCCCGACCGGCACCGCCGCCGGAGGCGCCCGAGAAGGAAAAGCCTGAGTCGGCAGACGACGTCACGGCGTTGCCGTCGGTGCCGGTTTCGGCGGCGCGGGCGGCGCGCGATGCCATTGCCGCGGCGTCAGGTGCCCGCCGCGGCAAGTCCGACCCGCTGCGGTTGGCGCGTCGCATCGCAGCCGCATTGAATGCGTCCGACGTCCGCGACGAGGGGGATTACGGGTTCTTCTGGGTCACGGCGGTGACCACCGACGGCGAAATCGTGGTGGCCAACAGCTACGGCCTGGCATACATACCCGACCACGTGCAATTGCCCGCGAAGGTGTTCATGGCCAGTGCCGACCACGCCATTCCGGCGGACGAAAAGGCACAATTCGCCACCTACCCGATCCTGGCCGTGCAGGGATGGGCCGCGTTTCACGACCTGAAGCTGCGGGCGGTGATCGGAACCGCGGAGCAGTTGGCCAATTCCGATCCCGGCGTGGCCAAGATCATTTTGGAAGCGGACGATATCCCGGAGAGCGGCAAGATGACCGGCCGTCCGCGGCTGGAGGTAGTGGATCCTTCAGCGGCGGCCCAGCTGGCCGAGACCGAGGACCTGCAGTTGCTTGGCCTGTTGCCGCCGGCGCCCGCCGATGCTAACTCGCCGGACGACGAGCGGCACATGCTGTGGTTCGAGCTGATGAAGCCGATGACCAGCAGCGCCATCGGCCGCGAAGTGGCCCACCTGCGGGCGTTTCGGGCCTATGCCGGACACTGCCAGGAAATTGCCCTGCACCAGGCATACGGCGCCGCCGACGCGGAGACTCAGCGTCCTGCGGTCGAGGACTGGCTGTACTGGAGATATGTCACCGGTTTGCTCGACAGCGCCCTGACCGCGGCATCCTGAACCCGCTGACTCCCGGGGCCACATCAGCCCCGGGGCCGGCGGCGACGCCGAGATCTACGTGAGCGCGGAAAAGTATCGAGTGGCCGTCGCGTCGACGTAGATCCCGAGGTGCCCGCGGTTAGAGTTAGAGTTAGAACTAACCTCCCCGCCGCGTCCGATCGCCGGCTCGGTTGCTTCCCACCAGGTTTCGTCCAACCGAGGGTCGCGCGTTCGGGTGGTCCGCAGCCGCTGTTGGTGCGCTTCGCGGTAGAGCCCGTCGGGGTGGCGTCGTTGCCGGGTGCAGGCGGTGACCGCGCAGAAGGCCAGTGGCGGAAGCGGTTCCGCGGGATGGGTAAGGAATTGGTCGATACCTGCGCGGCGCCAAGGCCCGCGACCAGATCACGGGGACATCGACCACCAAGGCCTCCCCGTTGCTGCGGTCGGCGATCAAGATCCGTAAGGCAACCGACGAGGTCGAGGCAGGTGCGGGGTTTTTCGAAGGTGACACCGTCGCGCACTGCGGGCCGACACTGAAAGGTGAGTTCGCCCGCACCCTGAATCTCACCGATGTGCGTATCGGCTGGGTCTTCACCCGCACCGTGCGCAACAACGCCCACACCCACATCCTCGGCGCCCTGAAAGCAGGAGTGCATGAAATACCTTATGAGGTAGCCGGTTTGGACTTCGATTATGCCGACCTCACGATTATGCCGAGGTTTTTGGGTAGCTGCTGGCCAGCGACGTGAGCGGGGTTGAACTGTCGGCATAAACAGGACCGATATCTCCTTCGACGGGGTTATTGATGAAGGAGG
>NZ_UPHQ01000281.1 GCF_900566055.1 Mycobacterium innocens | reverse complement strand
CAGTTTGGGTGATCGTCACCGGTGTCGGTGGCGATCACCCAAACTGTTCCGCCGCCACCGCCGCCACCGCCTGAGGAAGCGGGTGCCATGGCGCCGTCCAATGGGCCGCCGGATCCGCAGACCGAGGACGAACCGGCGGTGCCGCCGCTGCCGCCGGGCGCCCCGGACGGGGTGGTGGGGGTTGCCCCGCACGCAACGATCATCTCGATCCGCCAGTCCTCGCGAGCCTTCGAGCCGGTCAACCCGCCACCGGCGGGTCCCAACTCCGAAGAAAGAGTGAAAGCCGGCACGCTCAATACGGTGGCGCGCGCGGTGGTGCATGCGGCCAACATGGGCGCCAAAGTGATCAACATTTCGGTCACCGCATGCCTACCGGCGGTCGCCCCCGGCGATCAGCGGGCGCTGGGCGCCGCACTGTGGTACGCGGCCACCGTCAAGGATGCGGTGATCGTCGCCGCAGCCGGCAACGACGGGGAAGCCGGCTGCGACAACAACCCGATGTATGACCCACTGGACCCGTCGGATCCGCGGGATTGGCACCAGGTCAAGGTGGTCTCCTCGCCGTCGTGGTTCTCCGATTACGTGCTGTCGGTCGGTGCCGTCGATGCCAGCGGCGCCCCCCTCGACAAGAGCATGTCGGGCCCGTGGGTTGGCGTGGCGGCGCCGGGAACCCACATCATGGGTTTATCGCCGCAAGGGGGTGGACCGGTCAACGCTTACCCCCCCTCGAAGCCGGGTGAGAAGAACATGCCGTTTTGGGGCACCAGCTTCTCAGCGGCCTATGTCAGCGGCGTGGCGGCGCTGGTACGGGCCAAGTTTCCCGAGCTGAGCGCGCATCAGGTGATCAACCGGATCGTCCAGTCGGCACACAACCCGCCCGCGGGGGTCGACAACCGAGTGGGATACGGGCTGGTCGATCCCGTCGCCGCGTTGACATTCAACATTCCCGCCGGCGAACGGCTGGCCCCAGGATCCCTGAGCCGGGTAATCACCCCCGCACCGCCGCCCGCGCCCCCGGATCGCCGGGCGCGCAAGATCGCCATCGGGTTCGTCGGCGCAGTCGCCGCCGGTGTGCTGCTGGCGGCAATCGCGTCCCGGCTGCGGAGGGCGCGATGAGGCCGACGCTGACCGGGTTCGGTCCGGTCAGCGTTAGGCGGCTGGTCGGAGTCTGGGTGGTATTCGGGCTCGCATTGGCGGGCTGGGCGGTGGGCGGCTACGTCGGCGCGGCAATCGCCCTGGCGGTGGGCATCGCGGTGGTGTTCGTCCGGTGGTGGGGCCAGCCGGCGTGGTCATGGGCTGTGCTGGGATTGCGGGGTCGGCGCCCGATCAGTTGGGACGCCCCAATTATCGTGGCCAACAATCGGTCTGGTGGTGGGGTTCGAGTCCAAGACGGTACCGCGGTGGTGGCGGTGCAACTGCTCGGCCGAGCGCATCGCGCAACCACGGTGACCGGTTCGGTGACCGTCGAATCCGACAACGTCATCGATATCGTCGAACTGCTGCCGCTGTTGCACCATCCGCTGGGTTTGCAGCTCGATTCAATCAGCATCGTCACACTCGGGTCGCGAACCGGAACCGTCGGGGACTACCCGCGGGTGTACGACTCAGAGATCGGCACCCCACCCTATGCGGGTCGGCGCGAAACCTGGCTGATCATGCGGCTGCCGATCATCGATAACGCCCAGGCATTGCGATGGCGCACGAGCGTTGGGGCTGCGGCAATTTCGGTCGCTCAGCGCATCGCCGGCTCACTGCGCTGCCAAGGTCTGCGCGCCAAGGTGGCGACGGCCACCGACCTGGTCGAGCTGGATCGCCGGTTGGGGTCGGACGCGGTAGCCGGCAGCGCGCAGCGGTGGAAAGCCATCCGTGGAGAATTGGGCTGGATGACCACATATGCCTATCCGGCCGAGGCGGTTTCGTCGCGGGCTCTTACCCAGGCATGGACCCTGCGCGCTGACGAGGTCGTCCAGAACGTGACGATATATCCCGACGTGACCTGCACCGCGACCATCACGGTGCGCACCCCCACCCCGGCCCCAACCCCACCCAGCGTGATCCTGCGCCGCCTCAACGGAGAACAGGCCGCAGCCGCGGCAGCCAACATGTGCGGGCCGCGCCCATACCTGCGCGGCCTGCGTCGCGGCGCGTTGCCCGCGCAGCTGGTCAGCGAGATCGGACCGTCTGGTGTGCTGGTGGGCAAATTGCCCAACGGCGATCGGCTGATGATCCCGGTTACCGATGCCGGTGAGCTGTCGCGGGTGTTCGTGGCCGCTGACGACGCCATCGCCAAGCGGATCGTGATTCGTACGGCCGGTGCCGGCGAGCGGGTCTGTGTACACACACGCGACCACGAGCGGTGGGTCAGCGTACGGATGCCAGAAGTCAGCATCGTCGGAACGTCACGGCCGGCGCCGCGCACCACAGTCAGCGTCGTGGAATACGTGGGACGGCGGAAGAGATACGGCGACAGCACATCCGAAGTCGTCGGCAACGATATCGGCGATGTCGCAATTGCGCCCACACCGCGGCCGGCCAGTGTGATCACCATCGCGCCGGCCGGCACCGCGCTGCCCGAGGGGCATCGGCACGGATTCGAGGTCACCATCGAGCAAGTCGACCGCGCCATGGTCAAAGTCACTGCGGCAGGCCAGAATTGGCTGGTGGAGATGGAGATGTTCCGCGCCGAGAACCGTTACGTCAGCCTCGAGCCGGTCACGATGTCGATTGCTACGCAGTGACTCGATCAACATTGCGGCACAACGTGATGAGGCGGACTTCCCCGTTGCGGAACGAGTACCGCCACGCTGTCGAGGATGGTGGATACGATGGGTGATTTGCTCACTGCCCGTAGGCATTTTGATCGTGCGATGGCGATCAAGAGCAGCCAGGGACCAGCGGCCGCGTTACCCGAGTTCGTCGCCGCCACCGACGCCGACCCGTCGATGGCTGACGCATGGCTGGGCCGCATCGCGTGTGGCGACCATGACCTGACGTCGCTCAGACAGCTCCACACCAACAGCGAATGGCTGCACCGCGAAACCACGCGGATCGGCCGCACGCTCTCGGCCGACATCCAGCTGGGTCCCTACGTCGGCATCACGGTGACCGACGCATCGCAGGTGGGACTGGCCCTGTCGTCCGCGCTGACCATCGCCGGGGAGTACGTCGAGGCCGACGCGCTGTTAGCCAACCGCGAACTCTTGGACTCGTGGCGCAACTATCAGTGGCATCAGCTGGCCCGCGCATTCCTGATGTTCGTCACGCAGCGTTGGCCCGATGTGTTGTTGACCGCCGCCGAGGATTTGCCCCCGCAGGCGATCGTCATGTCCGCGGTAACGGCCTCGATTTGTGCGCTGGCCGCTCACGCCGCAGCCCACTTGGGGCAGGGCCACGTCGCCCTGGACTGGTTGGACCGTGTCGATGTGATCGGCCACAACAAGTCGTCGGCCCGCTTCGATTCCCATGTGCTGACCGCATCCATTGGCCCGGCCGACATTCCGCTGCTGGTCGCGGATCTGGCGTACGTGCGGGGAATGGTGTACCGCCAGCTGCACGACGACGAAAAGGCTCGGATCTGGCTGTCCAAAGCGACCATCAACGGTGTGCTGACCGAACCGGCCAAGGAAGCGCTGGCAGATCCGAAGCTCCGCCTGGTCGTGACCGATGAGCAGACCATCGCCAGCCGCACCGACAAGTGGGATCCCGCGACAGCGAAAAGCCGCGACGAACTCGACGACGACGATGCGGCCGAGCGTAGGGCCGAGCTGCTGGCCGAGGGCCGCGAACTGCTGGCCAGGCAGGTCGGTCTGGCCGCGGTGAAGCAGGCGGTGGCGGCGCTGGAAGACCAGCTTGAAGTGCGCACCATGCGGCTGGAACACGGCCTGCCCGTCGAGGGGCAGACCAACCATATGTTGCTGGTCGGACCGCCGGGCACCGGTAAGACCACCACCGCTGAAGCGTTGGGAAAGATTTATGCCGGCATGGGAATCGTGCGCCACCCCGAAATTCGGGAGGTCCGCCGCTCCGACTTCTGCGGCCACTACATCGGTGAGTCCGGGCCGAAAACCAACGAGCTGATCGAAAAGTCGCTTGGCCAAATCATTTTCATGGATGAGTTCTACTCCCTGGTGGAACGCCACCAGGACGGTACCCCGGACATGATCGGCATGGAGGCCGTCAACCAACTGCTGGTGGCGCTGGAAGCGCACCGTTTCGACTTCTGTTTCATCGGGGCCGGCTACGAGGACCAAGTCGACGAATTCCTTTCCGTCAACCCGGGTTTGGCCGGCCGGTTCAACCGCAAGCTGCGGTTCGAGTCCTATTCGCCGGCCGAGATCGTCGAGATCGGGCAGCGCTATGCCACACCGCGCGCCAGCCTGCTCGACGACGCCGCGCGCCAGACATTTCTGGACGCGGCCACCACCATCCGCAACTACACCACTCCGGGTGGACAGCACGGTATCGACGCCATGCAAAACGGCCGGTTTGCCCGCAACGTCATCGAGCGCGCCGAAGGCTTCCGCGACACTCGAGTGGTCGCCCAAAAGCGGGCCGGCCAACCGGTGTCGGTTCAGGATCTGCAGATCATCACTGCCGCCGACATCCAAGCCGCGGTGCGCAGCGTGTGTTCGGACAACCGCGACATGTCCGCAATCGTCTGGTAGCAAACCGTGACCCGGCCCCGGCGGAAAAGCGTTGTTTACGCAGTCGTTACGTCTAAAATGCACGCAGACCTGACACGCAGATGCCAGGTCGGCAACGCGGCTCAATGAACGGAGTGATTCCGGGGTGCACCGGATCTTGCTGACGGCGGTGGTGCTGGCGTTGCTCAATGCGCCGCCCGCGTTGGCAATCAATCCACCGTCGATCGACCCCGGTGCGGTACCGCCCGACGTGACCGGTCCCGACCAGCCCACCGAACAGCGCGTCCTGTGTTCGAGTCCTACCACCTTGCCGGATTCGAGCTTTCACGATCCACCGTGGAGCAACGCCTATCTCGGCGTCTCGGAGGCACACAAGTTCGCAACCGGAGCCGGGGTGACGGTGGCCGTGATCGACACCGGTGTCGACGCCTCGCCACGAGTGCCGGCGGAACCGGGTGGCGACTTCGTCGACCAGGCCGGCGACGGCCTGTCCGACTGCGACGCGCACGGGACGCTGACCGCCTCCATCATCGCCGGCCGGCCGGCGCCCACCGACGGGTTCGTCGGCGTCGCACCCGATGCCCGGCTGCTTTCGTTGCGCCAGACGTCCGAGGCCTTCGAACCAGTTGGCACCCAACCCAATCCCAACGACCCCAACGCCACCCCGGCGGCCGGGTCCATCCGCAGCCTGGCCCGCGCGGTCGTGCACGCGGCCAATCTGGGTGCCGGTGTGATCAACATCAGTGAAGCGGCCTGTTACAAGGTGACCCGTCCCATCGACGAAATCAGCCTGGGCGCGGCGATCAATTACGCGGTCAACGTCAAGAACGCCGTGGTGGTCGTTGCGGCCGGCAATACCGGTGGCGACTGCGCGCAGAACCCGCTGCCGGACGCGTCGGCCCCTGGCGACGCACGTGGCTGGAACAAGGTGCAGACGGTCGTCACGCCCGCGTGGTACGCGCCCTTGGTGCTGACCGTCGGAGGCATCGGCGAAAGCGGTGTGCCCAGCTCCTTCTCGATGCATGGACCGTGGGTGGGCGTGGCGGCTCCCGCGGAGAACATCGTCGCCCTCGGCGACCGTGGCGAGCCGGTGAATGCCCTACCGGGCCGGGAGGGGCCGGTCCCGATCGCCGGCACCTCGTTTGCCGCGGCGTACGTCTCGGGTCTGGCGGCGCTGGTGCGGCAGCGGTTCCCGGAGCTGACCCCGGTGCAGGTGCTTAACCGGATCACCGCCACCGCGCGGCATCCGGGAGGCGGAGTCGACAACCTCGTCGGCGCCGGCGTGATCAATGCGGTGGCGGCGTTGACGTGGGACATCCCGCCGGGACCCGCGTCGGCCCCGTTCAACGTCAGGCGAATTCCGCCGCCCGTGGTGGAACCTGGCCCGGATCGCCGGCCGATCACCATCGTGGCGCTGTCGGTTCTGGGCCTGACGCTGGCGCTGGCACTCGGCGGACTGAGCGCGCGGGCGCTGAGGCGCCGATGAGGAATCCATTCAGTCCGATACGGTTACGGTTCAGCACCGGTCACACGTTGGTCGTCGCGGTGCTGGGGCCGCCCTGCATCATGCTGTTCCTGCACACGCGCTACTGGTGGGCGGGCATAGCAATAGTCGCGGTGGCCACCATCGTGGCCACGGTCACCTTCTTCGGGCGTCGGGTAACCGGCTGGGTGGCAACGGTCTTCGCGTGGCTACGCCGGCGCCGCAAGCCGCCGGACGTTCCCTCCGAGCCGGTCGTCGGTGCCACCGTCAAGCCGGGGGACCACGTTGCTGTGCGGTGGCGACGTGAGTGCCTGATCGCGGTCATCGAACTCATGCCGCGGCCGTTCACCCCGACGGTCATTGTCGACGGGCAAGCCCACACCGACGACGTCTTGGACACCCGACTGTTGGAGGAGCTGCTGTCGGTGCACTGCCCCGACTTGGAAGCAGACGTCGTGTCGGCGGGCTACCGTGTCGGCAACACCGCCTCGCCGGATGTGGTGAACCTCTACCAGCGGGTGATCGGCGCCGACCCGGCCCCGGCGAATCGCCGAACGTGGATCATGTTGCGCGCCAACCCCGAACGTACCCACAAGTCGGCGCAGCGGCGCGACGAAGGCGTCGCCGGACTGGCCCGGTATCTGGTGGCATCGGCCACTCGCATCGCCGACAGCCTGGCCAGCAATGGTGTCGACGCGGTGTGCGGACGCAGTTTCGACGATTACGACCACGCCATCGACATCGGCTTCGTCCGGGAGAAGTGGTCGATGATCAAAGGCCGCGACGCGTACACCGCCGCCTACACCGCACCGGGCGGCCCCGACTTGTGGTGGTCGGCACGCGCCGACCACACCGTCACCAGGGTCCGCATCGCTCCCGGGATGCCGCCGCAGTCCACAGTGCTGCTGACCACGGTGGGCAAGCCGAAGACGCCGCGCGGCTTCTCCCGTCTCTACGGTGGCCAGCGGCCCGCCTTGCAGGGCCAGAACCTCGTTCCCAACCATCACTGTCAGCTGCCGATCGGATCGGCCGGTGTGCTGGTCGGCCAGACCGTGAACCGCTACCCGGTATATATGCCGTTCGACGACGTTGACGTGAGCATCAACCTCGGCGACGCTCAAACCTTCACGCAGTTCGCCGTGCGCTCGGCCGCGGCCGGCGGAATTGTGACGGTTGGTCCGCACTTCGAGCAGTTCGCCGGCCTGATCGGCGCGCACATCGGTCCGGTGGCCAAG
This sequence comes from Mycobacterium innocens, assembly GCF_900566055.1. Taxonomy (GTDB): domain Bacteria; phylum Actinomycetota; class Actinomycetes; order Mycobacteriales; family Mycobacteriaceae; genus Mycobacterium; species Mycobacterium innocens. The sequence goes on along the minus strand of NZ_UPHQ01000281.1, from coordinate 1,523 downwards.
ATCGCGTGGCCGAACGCGACGACCTATCTCGGCCCGCATTCCGGCGTCGACAAGGTGGTCCTGCGGCACAATCTCATCAGCACCCCGCGGCATCGGGAGTTGCCGATCCGGCGGGTTTCCCCGCCGGAAGAGAGTCGCTACCAGATGGCCCTGCCAAGGTAGAACAGTGTCGGTAAGCCCGGGGACGATCGAAATTTTTGGTGCAGGAACCGCGCGCTTCAGCGACGATAATGGCTGTAGCACTAAGGAGGATGATCCGAGATGAGCCAGCCGCAAACCGTGACGGTGGATCAACAAGAAATTCTGACCAGGGCCAACGACGTGGAGGCCCCATTGCCCCCGGGCAAGGTTCCGCCCACCGATGCGCCCAATCCACCATGTGCGCTGACGGCGGCCAAGAATGCGGCCCAACAGCTCGCGTTATCGGCGGAGAACATGCGGGAGTTCCTGGCGGCTGGTGCCAAGGAACGGCAAAAGCTGGCGACCTCGCTGCGCAACGCCGCCAAGGCGTATGGCGAAGTTGATAGCGAGTCAGCGACCGCCCTGAACAGCGATGGCGGCGGAACTGTGGAGGCTCAGTCCGCCGGCGGCGCCGGCGGAGACAGCTCGGCCGGGCTACAGGACACGCCTACAGTCGCGTCCGCGGGTGATCCCAACTTCACCGATCTCAAAACTGCGGCACTGAAGCTCGAATCCGGAGATCAAGGCCGATCGCTCATCGATTTCGCGAACGCGTGGAACGACTACAACTTTGCGTTGCAAGGGGATGTCAAACGGTTCCGCGCCTTCGACAATTGGGAAGGTGACGCGGCTACGGCGTGTGAAGCCGCGCTGGATCAACAGCGTGAGTGGATACTCCACATGGCCAAATTGAGTGCTGCGCTGGCCAAGCAAGCTCAGTACATCGCGCAGCTGCAAGTGTGGGCGATTCGGTCCCACCCCTCGTCAGCGGACATTGCAAAGCTCGAGGAGTTGTCCAAAGACCCCGTGTATAAAGATCAAGCCATCAAGCTTTACGCCGAATATCAGCAAAAGTCGGAGCAGGTGCTTTCCGAGTACAACACCAAGGCGACCCTGGAACCGGTGAATCCGCCGAAGCCTCCGGCCGCCATCAAGATCGATCCACCGCCGCCCGCTCAGCCGCAAGGTTTGATCCCCAGCTTCTTGATGCCGCCCAGCGACGGCTCGGGCGGAACTCCCATGACCGGGATGCCGGCCGCCCCGATGGCCCCGGCCGGCGGTGCTGGTGGCGGCATGCCGGCCGGCACCAGCGCGGAACTGACGTCTGCCGCTCACCAGGCGGCAGCGAACGTGTCGAAGGACCCGGGGATGAAGCCGATGTCGCTGGGCGGCGGCGGAGGCGGCGGCGGTATCGGTGGGGCACCGCTGGGTGAACCGGCGGGCCTGGCGGGCACCGACTCGGTGCGGCCGGCTGCCGCGGGCGACATCGCCGGCGCGGCTCAGGGGAAGGCCGCCGCGGGCAGTGGGATGGGCGGGGGTGGTATGGGCATGCCGATGGGGGC
>NZ_UPHQ01000282.1 GCF_900566055.1 Mycobacterium innocens | reverse complement strand
CAGGCTGATGCACCGCCTCGAACGACGCCCACCAGCCGAAGTCGAGGCCGAGTACTACGCTCAACAACAGATCGGGCAGCACACCGGTCACACGTAACGAGGTGTGCATGAAACCCGGGATGGTTCACAGATGGCGAGTCGCTTGTGTGCTTGAACCTCGTGCCGAATTCGCGGCCAAGGCAACCATGGTGACGGAAAGATGACCTGCATACGACCAAGGGCTATTGTGGTTCAACACCCCAAGCAGACTGGCAATCGTCCTGCTTTCATTCGCCGCGCCGGGCATCGCGCTGGTCCTAAACCTACGGGTCTTGAGCGAGCACCCATCGCCGGCGTCTTCAGTGGCGGCCAGTTGCCCAACAGTCTGGCATCCGCCGAATGGCCACCACGAGTCTCCGAGGGCCAGCAATCCAAAACCCGCGGTCGCAACAAATACGACACGTCCAAAGGCATCCAACGATGGAATCGAATCGCCCAGTCAATTCCAGGGACACAGCAAACCGTAATTTACCGCGCACCGAGTGAGTAGTCGGGCCGTCGTAGCCGAATTAATGTCATGGCCGTGACGCCATTACGCCACCTCCGCCGGCTCGATCGAATGGCGCGGAGGGTTGCTTTGACGCTACCCTGCTCTACACGAGCGAGCCGACGTTTCGGGCATTCTGTTGGATGCCGTCAGCCTGGCGTGGGCGTTCGCTGACCAGAAGTTGTGGGAGTAGTGGCTCAATGGTTTTTCCAGACCCCGTGTGCGCGGTCGCGACGGGCGAACCGGCGGATCGGCACTCGGCGTATTTGACAGCGTTTTCGCAGAAACGGGTTTCGGTCTTGGCGGCGACGGAGCAGGAGCCTCTCGTCGGCCACGCGAGCTCGGTTAGTCTCGGACACAGGAGAATCGTTGACTGATCCCGTGACCACGCGGGCAATCGCGTCGTTATCCCGCGGCCATCGCCTCTTCGCGCGCCGCTCCACACCCGCCGACATCGGCGGCGCCCCAGCGCACGTCCAGGCCCACGCCGACGCGATAGCGCAGGCGACGGTAGCCCAACCCACCGTCGCGGCACACCGGTCCGATACCTCGGTGCGGGTGCTGCGCCGATTGACCGACACCGATGCGGAGCTGGCGCTGATCGCCGCAGCAGCCCACGCCGATCACGCGCACGCCAGCACCGTGACGCGCACGGTCCTGGACGCTGCGAAGGCCGATGCCATGCCGTCCGTGGACACTCCGCTGGGCCGGCGCGAGGCGATGGCCCGAATGGTGGTACGGCTACGCGCCCAGCATCGACACATCGCGCGGTCCAAAGCGCGGGCACGGCTACATGCACTGCGGCTGCGGCGGCTGCACTACCTACGGGCACCAAGAAGAAGGCATTACGAAACCACACCCACCGGCCGCCGAGCGGTATTGGCTGCAATTCAGGAAGCTTTGGACATCAAGGGTATTCACGATCCCGTTGCACGCGCCAGGTGGACCCGTGGAATGGATCTGGTGGCGCAGCGCGAGTCCAACTACAACGCCGACGCCGAAAACCACTGGGATTCCAACGCTGCAAGGGGCACGCCCAGCAAGGGCGCTTGGCAGTTCATCGCACCGACGTTCGCGAGGTATCACCAGCCCGCAACGTCGACCGACATCCATGACCTGGTAGCCCAGGCGTGCGCGTTCATCAACTATGCGCGCGGCCACTACGGCGTGGCCGCCGATGCGTCGAATTTGGCCGTTCGGATCCAGCAGGCCGATCCTCGCCGAACACCCAAGGGGTACTGAGAAATGCCGTTGAGTTTGTCCAACCGCGACCAGAATTCCGGTCACCTGTTCTACAACCGGCGGCTGCGCGCGGCGACGACCCGCTTCTCGGTGCGGATGAAACATGACGATCGCAAACAAACTGCTGCGCTCGCGTTGTCGGTGGTGTTGGTCGCCATCGCAGCAGGATGGATGATGCTGCTCAATGTGCTGAAACCCACTGGCATCGTGGGAGACTCAGCGATCATCGGTGACCGCGATTCCGGCGCCATCTATGCGCGTATCGACGGTCGGCTATATCCAGCGCTGAATTTCACGTCCGCGCGGTTGGCAACCGGGACGGCCGGGCAGCCGACATGGGTCAAACCGGCTGAGATTGCCAAGTATCCGACCGGTCCGCTGATCGGCATTCCGGGCGCGCCCCCGGCGATGCCGGTAAACCTGGGCGCCATCTCGGCGTGGGCGGTGTGCGATACCGCCGGCCGGCCACGCAGCGGCGACAAGCCGGTGGTGACCTCGATCGCGGGCACGCTCACTGGCGGCGGCCGGGCGACGCCGCTCCGCGATGACTCCGGATTGCTGGTCACCTTCGAGGGCAGCACCTATGTGATCTGGGGAGGCAAGCGCTCACAGATCGATCCGGCCAATAGGGCGGTCACCTTGAGTCTGGGACTCGACCCCGCGGTGACGATGCCGGTGGAGATCTCGCGCGCGCTGTTCGACGGGCTACCGGCGACCGAGCCGCTGCGGGTGCCGCAGGTACCCGAGGCAGGATCCCCGTCGAAGTGGGTGCAGGGATCCCAGGTTGGTGCGGTGTTGCAAGCCCAAACCGCCGGCGGAGGAAGCCAGTTCTACGTACTGCTGCCGGACGGCGTGCAAAAGATCAATAGCTTTGTGGCCGATCTGCTGCGCAGCGCCAACTCCTATGGATCGACGGCGCCGCGACTGGTGACTCCCGACGTACTCGTCAACACACCTCAGGTGACCTCGTTGCCGGTGGAGTACTACCCGACCGGGCGGGTGAACTTCGTTGACACCGCGGCGAATCCGACCACCTGTGTTTCTTGGGAGAAGGCGTCGACGGATCCGCAGGCCCGCATCGCCGTCTACAACGGCCGGGGCTTGCCCGTTCCCTCGTCGATGGACAACCGGGTCGTGCGATTGGTGCGTGACGACCGCAACCCGGCGTCGGTGGTTGCCAACCAGGTTCTGGTGTTGCCGGGTGCGGCGGACTTCGTAACCTCGACCAGCGCTGTGGTCACCGCCGATTCGCGGGAATCGTTGTTCTGGGTGTCAGCCAACGGTGTGCGATTCGGAATCGCCAACGATGAATCGACGCTGCGCGCACTGGGACTGGACCCATCTCACGCCGTGCAGGCACCGTGGCCACTGCTGCGGACCTTCGCAGCGGGACCGGCATTGTCACGCGAGGGTGCGCTTTTGGCTCGCGACACGGTGCCGACGCTGGGCCAGGTGGCCGTGATGACGACGACAGCGAAAGCGGGCGGCTAGCAGGATGTCGAAGAAAGCATTTCCCATCAACCGTGCCAAGATCCAGCCGCCGAAACCGGTTCGGGTTGCGCCCAATGCTCCGATAGCGCTACCAGAACGCGAACCGCGCAACATCTGGGTGATGATCGGCGTACCAGCGCTGATCGTGGCGCTGATCGGCACCATCGTCATGCTGTATGTGTCGGGTGTGCGCAGTCTGTCAACCGGATTCTTTCCGCTGATGGGCATCGGCGCGTTCAGCATGCTGGCGTTTTCCGGTCGATTCGGCCGGGCCCGCAAGATCACCTGGGGCGAAATGGAAAAGGGTCGCCGCCGCTATCTTCGCGACCTCGACGTCATCCGTGACGAGATCCAGGAAGCCGTCTGCGCGCAACGCTCGTGGCAGCATGCGGTGCACTCCGATCCGCGCGGTTTGGGCGCCATCATCGGCGGACCCCGAATGTGGGAACGCGGCCGCGGCGACGTCGATTTCCTGGAGGTGCGACTGGGCACCGGCGTGCAGCATGCACCCGATTCAGTGTTGTCGGTGACCTGGCCTGACATCTCCTCCGAGGAGGAACTCGAACCCGTTACCGGACAGGCGTTGCGAGATTTCATCTTGGAACAGCGCAAGATTCGCGATATCGCCAAGGTGGTGAATCTACGCTCGGCACCGGGCTTCAGTTTCGTCAGTGAAGACTTGGATCGGGTGCGATCGCTGATGCGCTCGATGCTGTGCTCGCTGGCGGTGTTTCACAACCCGCGCGACGTCAAGCTGATGGTGGTGACGCGTAACCCCGAGGTGTGGTCATGGATGGTGTGGCTGCCGCACAACCTGCACGACGAGCTGTTCGATGCGTGTGGATGGCGGCGGTTGATCTTCGCCACCCCCGAAGAGCTGGAGGCGACGCTAGGCGCCGAGCTGCACATGAAGGGAAAGCGCGGCGCGTGGGCGCCGCCGACGGCGGCCAGCCCAACGGCAATGGGCTCCGCGCTGGAAACCGGCCAAGGCGCAAACGCGGTGGATTTGGGACCGCACTTGGTGATTGTTGACGACAACACCGGCAGCCCTGATGCGTGGGAGAGTGTCGTCGGGCAGGTCGGCAAGGCCGGTATTACGGTGCTGCGTATCGCGTCGCGGGTGGGCACCGGGGTTGGATTCAGCGACGACCAGGTTTTCGAGATGGCTGAACGAGATAGCGCGACAAGCGGTTCCGTAGCCCTCAGACCAGGCACAAATGGCTCTGATGGCTCCGAAGTCGAGGACGACGACGCCCGCCCTACACCGCTGCTGCGGGCACGCGGCAAGTTCTTTGCCCACGCCGACCAGCTGTCCATCCATCGCGCCTACCGATATGCGCGCGCGATGGCGCGGTGGTCGCCGACAAGCCGCAGCGAGATCGCCGATTTGACCAGCGGCGCCGCCGAGCTACTGCGGGCACTCGGAATCAGCGACCCACGAGAATTGGATGTCGATAGGTTGTGGTCCGAGCGCCGCGGCCGCGGCGACGAACGATGGTCGGAGATCCCGGTCGGCGCCAAACCGAACGGCGAGCTGCAGAACGTTATCATCCGCGCAAAAGACTTCGGCGGCTTCGGGTTTCATTCGGTAGTCATCGGTACCAGCGGTTCGGGCAAGTCCGAGTTCTTTTTGTCATTGGTTTACGGGATCGCGCTGACACACTCACCGGAGACGTTCAACGTCATCTTCGTCGACATGAAGTTCGAATCTGCGGCCCAAGACATCCTGGGTATTCCGCATGTGGTTGCCGCTCTGTCCAACCTCGGTAAGGACGAGCGCCATCTGGCGGAACGTATGCGCAGGGTCATCGACGGCGAGATCAAACAGCGTTATGAGCTGTTCACGTCGGTGGGTGCGCGCGATGCCAACGACTACGAAGAGATACGCCTTGCCGGTCGCGATCTGCCGCCGGTACCGGTCTTGCTCGTCATCGTCGACGAATATCTGGAGTTGTTCGCCAACCACGAGAAGTGGATCCAGCTGATCATCCATATCGGTCAGGAGGGCCGCGGCGCCAACGTCTTCTTCATGTTGGGCGGACAGCGGCTGGATCTGTCGTCGCTGCAGAAAGTCAAGTCCAACATCGCATTTCGCATCGCACTGCGAGCCGAATCCGGCGATGACAGCCGGGAAGTGATCGGTTCGGATGCGGCGTACCATCTGCCGTCCAAGGAGAACGGTTTTGCGCTGCTGAAGGTGGGGCCACGCGACCTCGAGCCGTTCCGCTGCTTCTACCTGTCCGCGCCGTTCGTCGTGCCGAAGAAAAAAGAAGTGGCCAAAACCATCGACATGACGTTGACCAAGCCCCGACTGTACAACTGGCAGTACCAGCCGCTGGACCCATCCGACGCCGAGGCATTGGAGGTGGCGGCCGCCGCCGATGCGGAACCCGAGGAATTCCTCTATCACGACGACGGATTCAAGAAGAAGAAGATTGTCGACGTGTTGCGTGAATCGCTACGTACCGTTCCGCACCGATCGCCGCGACGGCCGTGGTTGGAGCCACTGGAAGACGCCGAACCGGTTGATGTCCTGGTGGCTGGATATCGCGGCAAGCCATGGCATGTCGACTACGGGGACAACCCGGGGCTGATGTTTCCGGTCGGCGTCATGGACATCCCCGAAGAATCCAAACAGGTCGTGTATGCGATCGACGCGCTGCGCAGCAACATCATCGTGGTCGGCGCCAAGCAGCGCGGCAAGACGACCACCTTGATGACACTAATGGCTTCGGCCGCAACGATGTACAGCCCGGCGCGGGTGACGTTCTTCTGCATCGGCGGGGCCACTATGGCTCAGGTCGCTTCGCTACCGCATGTCACCGACATCGTCTCGCCCAAGGATGCCGAAGGCATCGAGCGCATCTTGAGCACCATGGACGCACTGATCGATTCGCGCGAAGAGGCGTTTCGGCGGGCCAGAATTGATCTCGACGGATTCCGCGAGCGCCGCTTCGGCCCGGGCAGTGACGGGATCGGCGGCACCGACCCCAACGACATGTTCGGCGATGTCTTCGTGGTGCTCGACGATTACGACGATTTGTACTCCCGGGACAACACCATCGGTGATCGCATCATCGCGCTGAGCAGCCGCGGTCCGGAATATGGTGTGCACCTGATGGTCAGCGCGGGCGGCTGGATCCATGGCCAGCGGCAAAGCCTGCTGCAAAACGTCACTGCGCGAATCCAGTTGCGGCTGGCCGACCCCAGCGAGAGCCAAATGGGGCATTCGTCGATCGAGTCGCGCGAGGCCGCACGGCGGACACTCAACCGCCCCGGTTTCGGTTTGACGGAGAGTTTGCACGAGCTACGCGTCGGTGTTCCGGCGCTGGCCGATCCTGCCACCGGCGAGCTGGTCAACATCACCGAAGTCGGGGAACGAATCGCCGAAGTCGCCGGCGTGACGAAGCACGCGAGCCTGCAGCGGCTGCCGCAGCGGGTCGAACTGAAGGCCATCCTCGAGTACGAGGCCGCGCACCCCAGCGGCGACGACCTCACGATTGCGTTTGCGATCGGCGAGCGGCACCAGCTGGGCCCGGTGCCGCTCAAGCTGCGGGAGAGCCCCGGGCTGATGATCCTGGGCCGCCAGGGCTGCGGCAAGACCACCGCGCTGGTAGCCATCGGTGAGGCGGTGATGAGCCGGTTCAGCCCGGAAGAAGCCCAGCTGACGCTGATCGACCCCAAGACCGCCCCGCATGGTCTTCGCGACTTGCATGGCCCCGGCTATGTGCGGGCATACGCCTATGACCAAGACGAGATCGACGAGGTCATCACCGTGCTGGCCCAACAGGTCCTACTGCCCCGATTGCCTCCCAAGGGCTTGAGCCAGGAAGAGTTGCGCGCGCTCAAGCCGTGGGAAGGGTGTCGGCATTTCGTGCTCATCGACGACCTCCAGGATCTGCGCAAGGAACAGACTTACCCGCAGAAGCCGCCGGTGGGTGCGGCGCTGTGGAAGCTGATGGAGCGCGCCCGCCAGATCGGGTTGCACGTGTTCACCACACGCAACAGCGCGAACTGGGCGACCATGCCGATGGACCCGTGGATGAGATTCCAAACGTCAGCGAAAGTGGCCCAGCTGTATATGGACAACGATCCGCAGAACAGAATCAACCGAATGGTTCGTGCGCAAGCGTTACCGCCCGGACGCGCTATTTTGGTGGATACCGATGACGCCGTCGAAGGAGTGTTGGTCGGGATCCCGTCGACGCTGGCCGCACGGTAAGAGCCAATCAGGATGGAAGGCAGCGTTCCAGAGTCGCAGACGGCGCGATGCAGCTCCGGTACATACGCATTCCGCTGCTGATCGCCGAGGCCGGCGGCGGCCCCTGGGCGATTAACAACAGTCTCCAGTTTGGTCGTCCGGCGCAGATTTCCGCTCTGGGGCAAGCATTTCACGACGCGGGCCGTTGCACCGCCGAGGCGGACGCCGCATTCGCCGACGCACGTCGCCGCTTCGAAGCGGCGTGGAACCGGGAAGACGGCGACCACCCAATCAACGACTCCGCCGGCGTGCAGCGGCTAATCCAGTCGCTGGGTGCTCAATCACTGCAACTGCCCAAAATCGGGGCGGACTTGGAAAACGTCGCGGCCGCTTTGACCGAGGCACAGCGATCTGCTGTCGGACAGATCTCTACGTCGGAGGCTCATCTGCAGCAGCTTGACAACCAAATCGGGCAAACCCTGGAGCTTGAGAAAAACATCCATCTCACAGCCGCTGACTTATCCGCACTCGACGCACTGATCTCTGCTCTTGAAGGGCAAGCAAGCAATTGAAGACACTCGGGCCGCTCTGGGCCAGCTGGAGTCACTGCGCAACGGCTACTCAGACATTCTGCAGCGATCACTGGCCAAACTCCGTACGGAGGGTACGACCCGGCGGCCATCCAAGCGCTGGACGCCCCGCAAGAGCCGGCCCTACCTGAACCGCCCCCGGATCGTCCCGCGCTGTCGCAGCCGTTGCCGGAAGACCCCAGGCAGTTCGCCGATCTGTGGGGGCGGCTGACTCCGGAACAAAGAGACTGGCTCTATAGCCAAGACCACAACGTCGGCAACCATGATGGGATGCCAGCAGTCGATCGGACCACTACAACCGGCTAGCGCTTGCCGACGAACTGAGGCGCTCCCAATCCGCCGTGCCCAGGCCGACGCATTGCGGGCCCAGCACCCTGACTGGGCGGCGGGGAAGAACATCCCTCACCCCAACACGCCGGGTGCAATTTTCGACGATCGCCTCGCCTACGAGGCCTGGCAACGACAATATGACACTGCGCGAAACCAAGCCAAGTACCTGCCGGATCTACAGGCGGTCGATCGAGCCGTCAAGGACAGTCCAGATAGGAAACTGCTGCTTCTAGACACCAAGAACGGCCGTCAGGCCAGGGCGGCCATCGCGGTCGGAGACCCTGACATGGCCACGCACGTATCGGTGACCGCGCCAGGGCTGAACACCACCGTGCACGGCAGTATCGGCGGCATGACTGAGGAAGCGACGAACCTCAGGACTGAGGCTCTGCGGCAATTGAGGTTCACCCAGGGACACGAGCACGATTCGGTGTCAGCGATTGCGTGGATTGGCTACGACGCACCGCAGGTTCCCGGCTGAGATGATGTCGGTGCTGCTATTGCGGGAATCTGGGGTGTCAGCCACGACGACGTCGCAAAGGCCGGCGCTCACGATTTGGCCCGCTTTTATGACGGGTTGGGTGTTGCTCACCAAGGCGCCCTCGCTCATCTGACGGCGATCGGGCACCCCTACGGCTTGCTGACTACAGGGCTGGCCCCACAAGAACCCGGCAATCACGGCGTCAGCGACGCCCTCTTGTACGGCTCGCCAGGAATCGAAGCGTCCACGCCGCAGCAACTGCATCTGAACACCGGACATGTCTACGCCATGGAAACCCCTGACGATCCGATCCAGTGGACCTACGACAGCAAAGCCATCGTGCACAACCTGCCATCCGGGCTGGCTCAGCTTCTCGGGTTCGGCGCCGACGCCACCGGCACGGGAGACTTCGGACCCAATCCGGCCACTGATCCGAACTCACTCACCTGGCCACTGGTCCGGCCACCGTGTCCGATGGGCACGGCGGGACTCTGAGTTTGGAGGGAGCGCACGGGCATAGCGACTACCCACGCCAGGGCAACAACAACCTGCCCCGCACCACCAGGTACAACGTCGCTGCGATAGTTACGGGCCTGGGCGACAAGGCTATCCGGTGAATACGGCCAGATGAACACACACCTCGACCGGGGATGCAACGGCCTTCTATGCGCCGTGATGACCGCAATCGCGCTAGCAGCAACACGATGTCACGTGGAAAATCCAGATACACCGACCCCGCCGAGCGCGGCAGCTCAGGCTCTCGCTGAACTCAAGGCCTTGCCCTCCTTCGAGGAAACCAAAGTTCAGGTGCAGGACGTCATGAACGAGATCACCGCGGCTGCAAGCAAGATTATTCCGTCGATCACCTGGGAAACGCTTGACGAAGGCTCTACCGGTAATTGCCAGCAACCTTACGAACAAACTGACGGCAAGCGATATTTTCTGCCAGATGCAGTTGCCGTCCGGGTGTCGATCTCCGACCTCGCCTGGACCAAGATTGTGGAGGCGGCCAGGGTAGCCGCTGTCAAAATCGGCGCCACCAACGTCCAGGTCATACGGAACCAGCCCGGCGACCATGATGTGTGGTTTTCCGGTCCGACCGGGACATTCATCAAGGTCGGCTATCGGGGCAACCTCGTAGTCTCCGGCTATACCGGCTGCAGACTACCGCGAGACAAGAAGTAGTCGTTTTGCGGAACGGGGAGATAGCTCGTGCGCCCAGAAGCTAATCGGCGGTCTCGAGATCGCCGCGGACTACATCTGGCTGCGTATGCCGCATCGATCGGTGTCCTCGCTTCGATCACCGACGCTTCCGTTCTTTGCACTTATCTGCGCCGTGGTGACCGCCGTAATGCCTGTCGTCCTGGTGGCGGCCTTCCGGGGGCATGTGCGCCGGTCAACAGGTAGGGCTGCGATCTTGTATTGCAGCGTATTTCGTCGGGCCATTGATCGCGAATTGGGCTGACTCGACCGGCATCTTGTGAGCCGGAGCCGGCCGACCACCACAACGGCCACTATGGATCGTCAATGTGGGACTCAGACCGGCCCGCAGTTGCCGCGGCGGCACCTATGCAGCGCTTGCCCGCCGAGCTCGAAAACCGGAAATCATGCCTGGCGCCAACTCATGAATACATCATCCGGCGACTCGCACTAGACTGACCAACCAACACGTCTCATCGCGAGACCACATTCGGAGGGTAAACATGGTTTGGTCTGTGCAACCAGAGGCAGTTCTGGCATCGGCAGCTGCGGAGTCGGCGATCAGCGCCGAAACCGAGGCCGCGGCCTCCGCGGCAGCACCGGCCCTGCTCGGGACGACCCCGATGGGCGACGATCCGGACTCCGCGATGTTTTCGGCGGCACTGAACGCCTGCGGTGCCAGCTATCTGGGTGTGGTCGCCGAGCATGCCGCCCAACGCGGTTTGTTCGCAGGAGCCCAAGGCCTCGCGGCGGGGGTGTCCGACTCCACCGAGGTGGCACGCGCAGCGGCATCGGCGCTGGGTTAAATCCGCATGCCCGATCCTGGATGGGCTGCGCGTACACCTGAGGCCAATGACCTGCTGCTCAAGGCAGGAACCGGAATCTCCACGCATGTGGCTAACCAAACGGCTTGGACCACTGTAGGTGCCAGTCACCACGCCTCAGGTATTGCGTCGGCGATCAACACCGCGGCGACCGCGGCGAGCTGGCTTGGCCTCGGCTCGGCTGCCTCGGCGCTCAACGTGACCATGCTCAATGCTTCCCTGCACGGCTTAGCCGGCTGGGTCGACGTCAAACCGGCGGTGGTGTCGGCGGCGATAGCGGCGTTCGAGATGGCCAACAGTGCCATGCGCCCGGCTCCAGAGTGCATGGAGAACCGTGACGAGTGGACGGTCGACAACCACATCAATCCGCTTGTCTGGGGGGCACTGACACCCCGAATCATCTCGCTTGATGTCGAGTATTTCGGGGTGATGTGGCCCAACAACTCGGCGGTGGGCGCAACCTACGGCGGGATCCTGGCGGGTCTGGCGGAAAGCCTGGCCATTCCGCCACCGGTCGCGACCATGGGTGCCTCACCGGCGGCACCGGCCCAGGCGGCTTCGGCTGTCGGGCAGGCCGCTGCGGAAGCCGCGGCTGGGGACGGTATGCGGTCCGCCTATCAAGGGGTGCAGGCGGGGACATCCACCGCCGGCCAGTCAACGTCGGCCGGCGAGAACTTTGGCAACCAAATCGGCACGTTCATGCAACCGGTCCAGTCGATGATGCAAGCGGTTCCTCAAGCTTTGCAGGCTCCGTCCGGGCTGATGCAGGCGCCGATGAGCGCCCTGCAGCCCTTGCAGTCGATGATGGGCATGTTCGCCAGTCCCGGCGCTCTCGGCATGGGCGGCGCGGCGCCCGGGGCTTCGGCGGCTTCGGCCGCAGCGGGGGCCGCGGTGACCGAGGCGTCGGTTGGCGCCGGGGGCGGGAGCGCCTCTCTGGGCGGCGCTGGCATGTCCGCTACCAGCTTCACCCGTCCGGTCAGTGCGTTTGAGTCGGGAAGCAGCGGTCGACCGGTGGGTCTGCGGCCAAGCGGGGCGCTGGGCGCTGAAGCCTTACGTTCGCCGACGACAACGACGATGAGCGGCGCGCCCATGGGCGGCATGCCGGTGGGTCATGCTGCCGGAGGCCACCGCGGATCGCACGGCAAGTCCGAGCAGCCGGCGACCGTGCGGGTGGTCGACGACCGCGATGTCACGAACTGGCGCAGAGGGTGAATCGACAGCTCTAAATTGCAGCCATACACTTCGCTTCATGCCCGATAGACAAGGGCGAAACGGCTCACCGTAGTTAGGAGAAAATCCCCATGGCAGACGGCACTATTCAAGTCACACCGCAGATGCTGCGCAGTACCGCGCATGACATTCAAGCCAACATGGAGCACGCGATGGCCATAGCCCAGGGCTACCTGGCCAACCAGGAGAACGTCATGAACCCGGCGACCTGGTCTGGTGCTGGCGTGGTTGCTTCCCACGCAACAGCTACCGAGGTCGCAAACGAGTTGAACAAGGTCCTGACGGGAGGCACCCGGCTGGCCGAAGGCCTGACACAGGCCGCGGCCCTGATGGAATCGCACGAAGCGGACTCGCAGCACGCGTTCCAAGCCCTCTTCGGCGGCGGCCACGGGTCCTGACCTACCGCTACCTCTAGTCCATATACCGCTTCGGAAGGAAATTCATCATGGCAGATCAAATCACTTATAACCCGGCAGCCGTATCCGATTTCGCTACGGACGTGGGATCGCGTGCCGGGCAGCTGCACGAAATTCACGAAGACACCTCCAACAAGACGAATGCGCTGCAGGAATTCTTCGCGGGCCACGGTGCGCAAGGGTTCTTCGATGCACAAGCACAGATGCTTTCGGGGCTTCAGGGTCTCATCGAGACGGTGGGTCAGCACGGAACCACGACCAGCCACGTGCTGGACAATGCGCTCGGAACCGATCAGGCGATCTCGGGGTTGTTCTAGTTCCACCACTTCCGCCAGCGGTACCAGCTGTGTCCGCGGCGACGTGGGTCCCAAAGTGGGGTGGGGCATACGCGCGATGCTGCGCGTGTGCCCCACCTTCTGTTTCTACATTGAGGTGAAGGCGCCATGCTGACGACGACGGTCGACGGGCTGTGGGTGCTACAAGCGGTGACCGGGGTGGAACAGATCTGCCCGGAACTCGGTCTGCGGCCGTTGCTGCCGCGGCTCGACACTGCCGAACGGGCACTGCAGCACCCGGTCGCTGCCGATCTCAAAGCCGCGGGAGCGCTCGACGAATCAGGCAACGCCGATCCGATGATCCGCGAATGGCTCACCGTGCTCTTGCGACGCGACTTGGGGTTACTCCTGCTCATCAACGTGCCCGGCGGCGAGCCGACGCGGGCAGCCATCTGCCGCTTCGCCACCTGGTGGGTCGTCCTAGAACGCCATGGCAAACTGATGCGGCTGTACCCCGCCGGCATGGCCAGTAACGAGACGGTGGCCGCTGAACTTGTCGTGGGTCAGATCGAACAGTTGTGCGGCGTCGCCGAAGCGGCGCCGTTGCGGCCGGTCACCGTGGATGCCGATGCGTTGCTGGAATCGGTACGCGACCCCGGCAGCCTGCGTTCCTTCTTGGTCAGCCAGCGCCTGGACGTCGACCAGTTGCAGATGCTAACCATGGCCGCCGATCCGGCGCGGTCTGCACACGCGGCAATTGTGGGGCTACAGGCTGGTATCGGACCAGAGAAGACGGCGCGCCTCCTCATCGGTGATACCGCGGTAACCATCATCGACACCCCGGCCGGACGCATCTGCGTGGAAAGCGTGATGGCGGGGCAGCGACGCTACCAAGTGCTCTCGCCTGGTTCGCGAGGCGACATCGGTGGTGCGGTGCAGCGCCTCATCCGCCGCTTGCCCGCCGGTGACGAGTGGTACTCCTACCGGCGTGTGGTGTGAATAACAGTGACGCGGAATGGCGCGTTGCCGCAGGTGCGCGGCAACTGCGCGAGGTAAACGTGGAATCACGAATCGTGTTAGCATCGCCGTCGTGACAAGCCCTTGGAATGACCCGAATATGTCAGACGAAGGAGCGCTCGGACGGGGGGATCCATCAGTTCGGCGCCACTTTCGGGATTCGGTATCCGACACCATGCGTATTACCGATCTGGCGGCGCCCCGGAAAATTCCTCCAGGGTCGGGCTGGCGAAAATTCATTTATGCCGCGTCGTTTCACAAAATTAACCCGGGGGAATCGCCCCGGGAACGACACTACCGCGATTTACAGGCGCGTATCCGGAGGCATATTCGTAGGCAATACGTGATCACGGTGGTTTCCGGCAAAGGGGGTGTAGGGGTAACCACGATGGCCGCCTGCATCGGCGGTGTGTTCCGCGAATGCCGGCCGGAGAACGTGATTGCGATCGACGCGGTTCCCGGCTTCGGCACGCTGGCCGACCGCATCGACGAGTCGCCGCCCGGAGATTACGCCGCCATCATCAACGACACGGATGTCCAGGGCTACGCGGACATCCGCGAACACCTCGGGCAAAACACCGTGGGATTGGACGTATTGGCCGGAAACCGCACTTCAGAACAACCCCGACCGCTGGTTCCGGCAATGTTCTCCGGGGTGTTGTCCCGGCTACGGCGAACCCATACCGTCATCATCGTCGACACCGCCCCCGACCTCGAACACGATGTCATGAAGCCGGTGCTACAGAACACCGACACCCTGGTGTTCGTCTCCGGCATTACCGCCGACCGGTCCCGGCCGGTGCTGAGGGCGGTGGACTACCTCAGGTCGCAGGGCTATCACGAGCTGGTCTCCCGCAGCACCGTAATCATTAATCACACCGACAACATCACCGACAAAGACGCGCTGGCGTACCTAACTGAGCGGTTTACCAAGGTCGGCGCAACAGTGGAAGCGATGCCGTTTGACCCGCACCTGGCCAAAGGCGGGATTATCGACACGGTCCACGAGCTGAAGAAAAAGTCGCGGTTACGGCTTTTTGAAATTACCGCGGGCCTGGCCGACAAATATGTTCCCGACGCCGAGCGGGCCGCGCCGTGACGTCCCCACATAAGGTTGCATTCCCGGCACGGTGCGCGGTCAACATTTGCTACGACAAGCATCTGAGCTCCCAGGTGTTTCCCGCCGGAATTCCAGTGGAGGGATTCTTCGAGGGAATGGTCGAGCTGTTCGACGCTGACCTGAAGCGTAAAGGATTCGACGGTGTTGCGCTACCGGCGGGCAGTTACGAGCTGCACAAGATCAACGGTGTCCGACTGGACATCAACAAAAGCCTCGACGAGCTCGGGGTTCAAGACGGCGACACGCTGGTCTTGGTGCCGCGGGTGGCCGGCGAGTCGTTCGAGCCGCAATACGAGTCCCTGTCGACGGGATTGGCGGCGATGGGTAAGTGGCTGGGCCGTGACGGCGGGGATCGGATGTTTGCCCCGGTAACTCCACTGACAGCTGCCCACACGGCGATAGCCATCATCGCCATGGCGGTTGGAGTCGTGGTGGCACTGGCGCTGCGGACCCGAACTTTCACCGACAGCCTGGTTCCAGCTGCGGTGGCTGGTGGGACCGGCGCCTTGCTGGTGGTAGGCGCAGCGGTGGTGTGGTGGGGCTGGCGGGAGCGGCGCGACCTGTTCAGTGGCTTCGGCTGGCTGGCGGTCGTGTTGCTGGCCGTCGCCAGTGCGTGTGCGCCGCCGGGTTCGCTCGGAGCGCCGCACGGGCTGATCGGAGTCGTCGTGGTACTTCTCGGCGCGGTCGCGATTGGTGTAGTGACCCAAAAGCGTTGGCAGACCGCGGTTGTCACCACCGTGGTGACGGTGTCCGGGATCCTGGCCGTGGTGGCGGTGATCCGGATGTTCCGGCCGGCTTCGGTGCAGGTACTGGCGATTTGGGTGCTGGTCGGCCTGCTGGTTCTGTTGAGGATGACCCCCACCATCGCGCTATGGGTAGCGCGGGTACGGCCCCCGCACTTCGGATCGATCACGGGCCGCGACCTTTTCGCGCGCCGAGAGGGGATGCCCGTCGACACCGTGTCTCCGGTCAGCGAGGACGACACCGAGGACGAAGACAACGAACTCACCGACATCTCCGCGCGCGGCGCAGCGATCGCCGCTTCGGCGCGGCTGGTGAATGCGGTGCAGGTAGGTGTGTGCACCGGGGTGTCGCTGGTGCTTCCCGTCGCGGTGTGGGGAGTGTTGACGCCGGGGGGCCCGTGGGCTTGGTTGGCGCTTCTGGTGGCCGGTCTGGCAGTAGGGATCTTCATCACCCAGGGCCGTGGATTCGCCGCGAAATACCAAGCGGTTGCCTTGGTGTTGGGAGCGTCGGCTGCGGTATGCGCGGGCGTCGTCAAGTACGCTGTCGCAGCACCACGAGATGTCCAGGCCGGACTTTTCTGGCCTGTCCTGGCGGTGGTGGTGTTTGCCGCATTGGGTTTGGCCGCAGCGCTTTTGGTGCCGGCGCTACGGTTCCGGCCGCTCATCCGGCTGACCGTGGAATGGCTGGAAGTGCTGGCGATGATCGTGTTCTTGCCGGCGGCCGCGGCTCTGGGGGGGCTGTTCGCATGGATTCGTCACTGAGCCGACGGTGCTTGCGTGCCGCAGCGGCGAGCGCCGCTATCGCGCTGGTGGGCATCTGGACCGACCTACCCGCCGCGCAAGCCATCCCACCACCATCGGTGGATCCCGCGCTGGTACCTCCAGACGGACCGCCCCGGCCCGACCAACCGATGCATCGCTCCAATAGCTGTTCGGCCCCGATAACCGTGAAAAACCCCGACGTGGCGCAGCTGGCACCGGGGTTCAACCTGCTCAACATCAGTAAGGCGTGGCAATACAGCACCGGTAACGGAGTGGCCGTCGCCGTCATCGACACCGGCGTCACCCCCAGCCCGCGGTTGCCGGTGGTTCCCGGTGGTGACTACATCATGGGCGAGGACGGCTTGTCCGACTGTGACGCGCATGGCACGGTGGTGAGCTCGATCATCGCCGCTGCGCCGCAAGGTATTTCACCCATGCCGCGGCCCATGCCGGCCACTCCGGCGTTTCCCCCGCCGGTGGGGCCGCCGCCGGTCATCGCCGCACCGGCGGGGGAAACGCCGG
>NZ_UPHQ01000283.1 GCF_900566055.1 Mycobacterium innocens | reverse complement strand
CCCCCGAACCGAGCGTCACATCCTCGTCAACGTCCCCGACCACCCCGACCACTTCGCCCGCCGGGGCCCCGTCCACCACTTCCGGAAGTGCCGGCCCCAACCACGCGAGCACTTCGCCGACAGCGCCCGCGTCACCGTCAACGACATCGCCGACGGTGACCGCGCTTCCGCCACCTCCTCCGCAGCCGGGCATTGACTGCCGGGCGGCGGCATGACGGCACCGCTGCAGGCGCCGGTGACGGTGACGCCCCCGTTGCCGACCCGGCGCAACGCCGAACTGCTGCTGTTGTGCTTCGCCGCCGTGGTCACCGTCGCCGCGCTGCTGATCGTGGAAGCCAACCAAGATCGCAGCCTCCATTGGGATTTGGCCAGCTACGGGCTGGCCTTCCTGACGCTGTTCGGATTCGCGCACCTGGCTATCAGACGCTCCGCCCCGTTCACCGACCCCCTGCTGCTGCCGGTGGTGGCGCTGCTCAACGGGCTTGGACTGGTGATGATCCATCGCCTCGACCTCGTCGACGACGAGGTCGGCCACCACAGTCATTTCAGCGCGAACCAGCAGATGCTGTGGACCCTTGTCGGCGTGACTTCTTTCGCGCTGGTGGTGACCTTTCTCAAGGATCACCGCCAGCTCGCCCGCTACGGCTACACCTGCGGGCTCGCCGGTCTGGTCATGCTCGCCGTTCCGGCGCTGCTTCCCGCATCGTTGTCCGAGCAGAACGGCGCGAAAATCTGGATTCGCTTGCCCGGCTTCTCGATTCAGCCTGCCGAATTCTCCAAGATTTTGCTGCTGATCTTTTTTTCTGCGGTGCTGGTCGCCAAGCGCCGGCTGTTCACCAGTGCCGGCAAGCATCTGATGGGCATGAACCTGCCGCGCCCGCGGGACCTTGCGCCACTGTTGGCGGCCTGGGCGATCTCGGTGGGTGTCATGGTCTTCGAGAAGGACCTCGGCACGTCGCTGCTGCTGTATGCGTCGTTTCTGGTGGTCGTCTACCTGGCCACCCAGAAGTTCAGTTGGGTCGTCATCGGTCTGGCCCTGTTCGCGGCGGGAAGCGTCGTGGCGTACTTCGTTTTCAACCACGTCCGGGTCCGGGTGCAGACCTGGTGGGATCCGTTCGCCGATCCCGACGGCAGCGGCTACCAGATGGTGCAATCGCTGTTCAGTTTCGCCACCGGCGGAATCTTCGGCACCGGGCTGGGTAACGGCCAACCCGATACCGTGCCCGCGGCATCGACCGACTTCATCATCGCCGCCTTCGGCGAGGAGCTCGGGTTGGTCGGCCTGGCCGCCATTTTGATGCTGTACACAATCGTCATCATCCGCGGCCTGCGCACCGCGATCGCCACCCGCGACAGCTTCGGCAAACTGCTGGCCGC
Organism: Mycobacterium innocens; assembly: GCF_900566055.1. Taxonomy (GTDB): domain Bacteria; phylum Actinomycetota; class Actinomycetes; order Mycobacteriales; family Mycobacteriaceae; genus Mycobacterium; species Mycobacterium innocens. Next base: position 57,846 of record NZ_UPHQ01000283.1, on the reverse strand, counting down.
GGGTCTGGCATCGACGCTGGCCATCCAGCTGTTCATCGTGGTCGGCGGCGTCACCAAGCTCATTCCGCTGACCGGGCTGACCACACCGTGGATGTCCTACGGTGGGTCGTCGCTGCTGGCCAACTATGTGCTGCTGGCCATATTGGCGCGCATCTCACACGGAGCCCGGCGTCCGCTGCGCACCCGCGCCCGAAATACGACGCCGATCGCGGCGGCCGGTACCGAGGTGATCGAGCGGGTATGAACGCCTCTCTGCGCCGGATCTCGGTGACCGTGATGGCGTTGATCGTGCTACTGCTGCTCAACGCCACGATCACGCAGGTCTTCACCGCCGACGGGTTGCGCGCCGATCCGCGCAATCAGCGGGTCCTGCTCGACGAGTATTCGCGCCAGCGCGGCCAGATCACCGCGGGCGGGCAACTGCTGGCCTACTCGGTCGCCACCGACAGCCGCTTCCGTTTCCTGCGGGTCTATCCCAACCCGGAGCTGTACGCGCCGGTCACCGGCTTCTACTCGCTGCGTTATTCCAGTACCGGTCTGGAACGTGCCGAAGACCCGCTGCTGAACGGGTCGGACGAGCGGTTGTTCGGCCGGCGACTGGCCGACTTCTTCACCGGGCGCGACCCGCGCGGCGGCAATGTCGACACCACTATCAACCCCCGCGTCCAACAGGCCGGCTGGGATGCGATGCAACAGGGCTGCGGCGGCCCCTGCAAAGGCGCGGTGGTGGCGCTGGAGCCGTCGACCGGCAAGATCCTGGCGCTGGTGTCGTCGCCGTCCTATGACCCCAACTTGCTCGCGTCGCACGATCCCGAGGTCCAGGCGCAAGCCTGGCAGCGGCTTCGCGACAACCCCGACTCGCCGCTGACCAACCGTGCCATCGCCGAAACGTACCCGCCGGGTTCCACCTTCAAAGTGATCACCACCGCGGCCGCGCTGCAGGCCGGAGCCACCGACACCGAGCAGCTGACCGCGGCCGCCGAGATTCCGCTGCCCGCAAGCACGGCGACATTGGAGAACTACGGCGGCACCCCGTGCGGCGCCGAGCCGACCGTGTCGCTGAGCGTGGCATTCGCCAAGTCGTGCAACACCGCATTCGTCCAGTTGGGCATCCTTGCCGGCGCAGCCGCGCTGCGCAGCACGGCGCAGGCGTTCGGCTTGGACACGTCGCCGGACCCGATACCGCTGCAGGTGGCCGAGTCGACCATCGGCCCGATCGCCGACACCGCCGCATTGGGTATGACCAGTATCGGGCAGAAGGACGTCGCGCTGACCCCGCTGCAGAACGCCGAGGTCGTGGCGACCATCGCCAACGGCGGGATCACCATGCGGCCGTACCTCGTGGACAACCTCCGCGGGCCCGACCTGGCCAACATCAGCACCACTGCGCCATATCAGCAGCGGCGCGCGGTGTCGCCGCAGGTCGCCGCTAAGCTAACAGAGCTGATGGTCGGCGCCGAGAAAGTCACACAGCAGAAAGGGGCCATCCCCGGCGTGCAGATCGCATCCAAGACGGGTACCGCAGAGCACGGCACAGACCCCCGTCATACTCCGCCCCATGCGTGGTACATCGCCTTCGCGCCGGCACAGGCGCCGAAGGTTGCCATCGCGGTGTTTGTGGAGAACGGGGGCGATCGTCTGTCCGCGACCGGTGGTGCGCTGGCCGCGCCGATCGGACGGGCCGTGATCGAAGCTGCGCTGCAGGGGGGGCCATGAGTCCCCGAGTTGGTATGACGCTGTCCGGCCGCTACCGCCTGCAGCGGCTCATCGCCACCGGCGGCATGGGGCAGGTCTGGGAAGCGGTCGACAGCCGGCTGGGCCGGCGGGTGGCCGTCAAGGTGCTCAAGAACGAGTTCTCATCCGACCCGGAGTTCATCGAACGGTTCCGGGCCGAGGCCCGCACCACGGCCATGCTGAACCACCCGGGGATCGCGGCCGTGCACGACTACGGCGAGAGCCAGATGGACGGCGAGGGTCGCACCGCGTACCTGGTGATGGAGCTGGTCAACGGCGAGCCGCTGAATTCGGTGCTCAAGCGCACCGGCCGACTGTCGCTGCGGCATGCGCTCGACATGCTCGAGCAGACCGGCCGCGCTCTTCAGGTTGCGCACGCGGCCGGACTGGTGCACCGCGACGTCAAGCCGGGCAACATCTTGATCACGCCCACCGGCCAGGTGAAGATCACCGACTTCGGGATCGCCAAGGCCGTCGACGCGGCACCGGTGACGCAGACCGGAATGGTGATGGGCACCGCCCAATACATCGCGCCCGAACAGGCTCTGGGTCACGACGCGACCCCGGCCAGTGACGTATATTCGTTGGGAGTTGTTGGCTACGAAGCGGTTTCGGGTAAGCGGCCGTTCACCGGTGACGGCGCCCTGACGGTGGCGATGAAGCACATCAAGGAACCGCCGCCGCCGCTGCCCGCCGAACTGCCGCCCAATGTGCGAGAACTCATCGAGATCACGCTGGTCAAAAACCCCCAGATGCGCTATCGCAGTGGGGGACCGTTCGCCGACGCCGTCGCTGCGGTACGGGCCGGCCGGCGACCGCCACGGCCCAGCCAGTCACCGCCGCCCGGGCGGGCCGCGCCAGCAGCGATTCCGTCGAGCGCGCCGGCCCGGATCGCGGGCAACCCCACCAGCCGGGCCACGGCCCCGCGCCGCTCCCGGCCGGCGACCGGAGGAAACCGGCCACCCGCGCGGCGTACGTTCTCGTCGGGCCAGCGGGCGTTGTTGTGGGCTGCCGGCGTCCTCGGGGCGCTGGCCATCATCATCGCGGTGCTCATCGTCATCAATTCGCGTGGCGACAACCAGCCGCAGCTACCGCCCCCGACCGTGACCGACACCGGAAGCCCGCCAGCCAGCCAGACGCCGACCGGTCAGGGTTTGCGACTCGGTGGGAAGAGTTTCGGCCCGGTCGACGATGCCGGCCATGACGGCTCGCAATGGGGGCGCTTCCAGCCGCCGGGGGCGAGCCGGACAGACCAACTCGGCCGGACTGTCGCGCTGCGACCGACTCACCATGTGTCGCTGGACCGATACGAGACGTCGCGATGACCACCCCTCGGCACCTCTCCGATCGCTATGAACTGGGCGACATCCTCGGCTTCGGGGGAATGTCCGAAGTTCACCTGGCCCGCGATCTGCGTCTACACCGGGACGTGGCGGTGAAGGTGCTGCGCGCCGATCTGGCCCGCGATCCCAGCTTTTACCTGCGCTTCCGGCGGGAGGCACAAAACGCGGCGGCACTGAACCACCCGGCGATCGTGGCGGTGTACGACACCGGCGAAGCCGAAACGTCCGCCGGTCCGTTGCCCTACATCGTCATGGAGTACGTCGACGGCGTCACCCTTCGTGACATCGTGCACACCGAAGGCCCGATGCCGCCGAAGCAGGCCATCGAGGTGATCGCCGATGCTTGCCAGGCGCTGAACTTCAGCCACCAAAACGGCATCATCCATCGTGACGTCAAGCCGGCCAACATCATGATCAGCTCGACCAATGCGGTGAAGGTGATGGACTTCGGCATTGCCCGGGCGATCGCCGACAGCGGCAACAGCGTCACCCAGACGGCCGCGGTGATCGGTACGGCGCAATATCTGTCCCCCGAACAAGCTCGCGGTGACGCGGTCGATGCGCGATCCGATGTCTATTCGTTGGGGTGTGTGCTGTACGAAATCCTCACCGGCGAACCGCCGTTCACCGGTGACTCGCCGGTGGCGGTGGCCTACCAGCACGTCCGCGAAGACCCCATCCCGCCCTCGGAACGCCATGAGGGCATCTCCGCCGACCTGGACGCCGTCGTCCTCAAGGCGCTGGCCAAGAACCCGGAAAACCGTTACCAGACCGCGGCGGAAATGCGGGCCGACCTGGTCCGGGTGCACAACGGTGAGCCACCGGAGGCACCCAAGGTGCTCAGCGGCGCCGAGCGACGCTCGTTGCTGGCGGCCACCCCCGGACATCCCGCCGGTCCGCGCACCGATCCGCTGCCTCGCCAGGTCCTCGACCACACCGGTCGTGAGCGCACCACCCCCTCGGTAGGCCGCTGGGTCGCCGTGGTCGCGGTGCTGGCGGTGCTGACGATCGCCGTCACGATCGCCATCAACACCTTCGGCGGCAACACCCACAAGGTCCAGGTGCCCGACGTGCGTGGCCAAGCATCCGCCGACGCCATAGCCGCGCTGCAAAACCGCGGCTTCAAAACCCGCACGCTGCAGAAACCGGACTCGACGATCCCGCCCGACCACGTCATCGGGACCGACCCGGCTGCCAACACCTCGGTGGGTGCAGGGGCCGACATCACCATCAACGTCTCCACCGGACCCGAGCAGCGTGAGCTGCCCGATGTCTCGTCGCTGACCTACGCCGAAGCGGTCAAGAAGCTGACCGCCGCCGGGTTCAGCAAATTCAAGCAGGCCGCCTCGCCCTCCTCGCCGGAGATGGCGGGCAAGGTCATCGGGACCAACCCGCCGGCCAACCAGACCTCAGCGATCACCAACGTGATCACGATCATCGTCGGCTCCGGGCCCGAGGCCAAACAGATTCCCGACGTCGCGGGTCAGACCGTCGACCTGGCGCAGAAGAACCTCAACGTCTACGGCTTCACCAAGTTCAGCCAAGCGCAGGTGGACAGCCCGAAGCCGGCGGGTGACGTGGTCGGCACCAACCCACCCGCGGGCACCACCGTTCCGGTCGATTCGGTGATCGAACTACAAGTGTCCAAGGGCAACCAATTCGTCATGCCCGACCTGTCCGGGATGTTCTGGACCGACGCCGAACCGCGGCTGCGCGCGCTGGGCTGGACCGGGGTGCTGGACAAGGGGCCCGACGTCGACGCCGGCGGATCCCAGCACAACCGGGTCGTCTACCAGAGCCCGCCCGCCGGTTCCGGCGTCAACCGGGACGGCATCATCACGCTGAAGTTCGGTCAGTAGTCCCGGCCGTGCCGGCCGCAGCGGTTGGCAGGTGCGGCCGGACGGCGGTGAGCACTTCGTTTTCCAGCCGGCGCACCAACGTGTCGTTGCGCGCCCAGCCGCAATAGGTCAGCCAGTTGGCCAGCATCCGATGTCCGCCCTCGGTCAGGATCGACTCCGGATGGAACTGGACACCGTGAATCGGCAACTCGCGGTGACGCACGCCCATGATCACCTCGCTGCGGGTATGGGCGGTGACCTCCAGCTCGGCCGGCAACGACTCCGGCAGGATGGTCAGCGAGTGATACCGGGTTGCCGTGAATGGGTCCGGAAGTCCTTGCAGTACACCGACATTCGTGTGGTAGACGCTGCTGGTCTTGCCATGCAACAACTCGGGCGCGCGGTCGACGGTGGCCCCGAACGCCACGCCGATGGCCTGGTGTCCCAGGCACACGCCCAGCAGCGGGGTCCGCGCCGCGGCGCACGCCGCGACCATGCTCACCGACGCGCCCGCGCGTTCCGGCGTCCCGGGGCCGGGACTGAGCAGCACACCGTCGAATTGCTCGGCGACGGCGCTCTCGTCAGCGAGCCGGGCGTCGTCGTTGCGCCACACTTGGGCCTCGACGCCCAACTGGCCCAGGTACTGGACCAGGTTGAACACGAAGCTGTCGTAGTTGTCGACAACCAGAATCCGCATCGTGACAGGTTACCGTCCGGCCTCAGTAACCCACGGGTCCCAGCGGCTGCGCGAAATGCATCCGGACCGGTTCGGAATGTCCGACGACCTGCACGTCGGACTTGACCTCTTCGTGGTAGCCCAATCCGAACCGGACCACGTACTGCTTGTAGAGGGTCACCAGCGGAGCCGCGGCCAAGGCTGCTTGCATGGCGGCGGGATTGCCGATCGCGGTGATCGTGTAGGGCGGGCTGTAAGTGCGTCCGTTGAGCAGCAACGTGTTGCCGACGCAACGCACCACCGTGCTCGCGATGATGCGCTGGTCTTGCATCTGGATCGCCTCGGCGCCCGCGCTCCACACCGCGTTGAAGACGGCATCAATGTCCTGCTGGTGCACCACCAGGTCGTCGGGGGAGGCGTCGCGGGGAAAGCGGCCATGGGCGTCGCGCTGCGCGTCGTTCAGCGTCACTACCACGCCAGGGCCGTGGACCGGGTTCATGCCCGCCTCACCGGCCAGTTCGGCGGCCCGCCTGAGCATCGCCGCCAATGCGGTATCCGACGACGGACCGTGCGCCGTGTCGATCCGTTTGGTCAGCGCCTCCCGCTGCGCATCCAGCCGGTTCACCGATGACTGGGCGTTACGGACGAGGTCCACGAGCCGCGGCGCGTCGCTGCGGCGAATCTCCGCACCGCCGGAAACCCCATGCGTGGCGGCCAGCAACAAGCCGGCGAGCAGGCACACCAGCGGAACGCCGAAACGCCACGGCGAGCGGCGCTCATCGGTCATCACGTCTCCGTTTCCTGGTCGCGAGACCAGTTGGGTTAGTCTCGTAGCCAAGCTTTGGCTGCAGTTGCAGTCGCAATCGTTGCACTTTGTCCGCTCACCGTGTTGTTGAGGTATCCCGAGGTATTACATGCCCAAGTCGAAGGTCCGCAAGAAGAAGGACTTCACCGTCAAGCCGGTGAGCCGCACACCCGTGAAAGTGAAGGTCGGACCATCCAGTGTGTGGTTCGTCTCGTTGTTCATCGGGTTGATGCTGATCGGCCTCGTCTGGTTGATGGTGTTTCAGTTGGCCGCCCTCGGTAGTCAGGCCCCCAAGGCGCTGCAGTGGATGGCGGATCTAGGCCCGTGGAACTACGCCATCGCGTTCGCTTTCATGATCACCGGATTGTTGCTCACCATGCGGTGGCACTGAGCCGCACCGCGCCCGAAATGAATTTATTTCATCCCGGGATCTTTACTGATCCAGCAACCTTGTGGTTCGTCAATCACATGGATGTGATTTATCCCCACTGTTGATAGCGTCTGTGGATAACCGAATCTGCGGTGGTCGGAGGGTCTGGATAGCGCATGCAGCAAACACAATGGTCGCCGCCGGCGGCAGGAATCGCTGGCTGCGGCGTTGCCGGCGCATTGATGGCTATCGGTTCTGTGACCTTGGTCACAGACCCGCCGGGGCGCGTGATGGCCATGGTTGCCGCACTGGGTTTGATCTTGTTTGCCGGCGTTTCCTGGCGGGCACGGCCGAAGCTGGCAATCACCGGCGACGGGCTGGCGGTCCGGGGGTGGTTGCGGACGCAGTTATTGCGGCGGCTCGACATCAAGATCATCCGGATCTCTCAGTTCCGGCGTTACGCGCGCAACGTTCGACTCCTCGAAATCGAGACCGTCAACGACCGACTGTTCATCTTGTCCCGTTGGGACCTCGGGACCGATCCGCTGAACGTGCTCGATGCCCTCACCGCAGCCGGCTACGCCGGCCCAGGGCGCGGATAGAGCGGCGGTTCAGGAGATGGTGATCGACTCGATCACCACCGGGTCGGTGGGCCGATCGTTGCCGTCGGTGGGTGTGGTCGCGATGGCGTCGACGACGCGCTGCGACTCCGGTTCGGTCACCTCACCAAAGATCGTGTGACGCCGGTTCAGGTGCGGAGTCTTGCCGACGGTGATGAAGAACTGTGAGCCGTTGGTGCCGGGCCCTGCGTTGGCCATCGCCAGCAGGTAGGGCTTATCGAATTGCAGTTCGGGGTGGAACTCGTCGGCGAACTTGTAGCCCGGCCCACCGCGGCCGGTGCCGGTCGGGTCACCGCCCTGGATCATGAAGCCGTTGATCACCCGGTGAAAGACCGCGCCGTCGTAGAACGGGCCGGCGGTGCCTCCCGATGCATTTTGGGTCGAGTAATCCTTGGTGCCCTGCGCCAGGCCGACGAAGTTGGCGACGGTCTTGGGCGCGTGGTTTCCGAAGAGGGCGACCTTGATGTCTCCGCGGTTGGTGTGCAGCGTGGCGGTGGCAGTCTGAAACGGGCTGTTAGTCACGGGATCACAGTGTGCCATTACCCGGTGGCGCGGCCGCAGCCGGTGCCACCCGACGCGAACCGCGCGGTATTGAGGCAATGGACCCGCAGACGTCCTCGTGGTGGCAGTCTGTGAGGGTATCGGAGTGGCTCTGGGCAAGTGAATCGACCAGCCAGACACCAGAAAGGCGGCAGATGAGCGAGAAGGTGGAAACCCGGTTGACCCCGAGGGAGCGACTGACCCGCGGCCTGACCTATTCGGCGGTTGGCCCCGTGGACGTGACCCGTGGCGTCGTCGGACTCGGAGTGCAGTCCGCGCAGTCGACCGCCTCGGATCTTCGTCGCCGCTATCGAGAAGGCCGGTTGGCCCGCGAGATCGCCGCCGCTCAAGAAACGCTCGCCCAGGAACTGGCCGCTGCCCAGGAAGTGGTGGCAAACCTGCCCCAGGTGCTTCAGGAAGCGCGCCGGTCCCAGCGCCGCGGCAAGAAGCGGGTGTGGGTGATCGCCGGAGCGGCCGCCGTCGTCGTCGTGGCCGGTGGTGCGGTGGCATTCACCATCGTGCGGCGCTCGTCGCGCCCGGAGCCCTCCCCGCGCCCGCCGAGTGTGGACGTCCAGCCGCGCCCGTAGGGCGCGGCATCACCGGGCCAGGCTTGCGATGTCGTTGATTGCCTTGGAAGAGCATTACGCGTGGGATCCGGTCAGCGCCGACAATGTCGTCGGCAGCTGGCTTCGGCTGCACAATCGCACCGCATACGAGCGGCTGTACGACCGGGGAGCGCTGCGGCTGGAGCAGATGGACGCCGCGGGAATCGACTTCCAGATCCTCTCGCTGTTCGACCCCGGCGTGCAGGCCGACGGCGACGTCCACCGGGCGGTCGACGGTGCGCGTCGCGCCAATGACGACCTGGCCGAGACGATCGCCGCCATGCCGGACCGATTCGGTGCGTTCGCGACCCTGGCGCCCCAGGATCCGCAGGCCGCGGCGGCCGAATTGACCCGCGCCGTCAGCGAATTGGGTTTCGTCGGAGGGCTGATCAACGGGCACACTCAGGGTCGTTATCTCGACGACCCGGCTTACTACGGGTTGTTCGAAGCCGCCGAAGCGCTGCGGGCACCGATCTATCTGCATCCGACCACTCCGCACCCCGCGGTGATGGACGCCTGGTTCAAGCCTTACCTAGGGGCCGGCCTGCACCTGGCGTCGTGGGGTTTCGGCGTAGAGACCGGCACGCATGCGCTGCGGCTGATCTACTCGGGCCTGTTCGACCGCTTTCCGCGGTTGCAGATGATCTTGGGCCACCTGGGCGAGATGCTGCCGTTCGCCGCCCACCGGATCGACCGCTACTACGGCCTTGCCGGCGATCCGGATGCCGGCCGCAAACTGCGCCGGTTGCCGTCGGACTACCTGCGCTCGAACTTCTATGTGACCACCAGCGGCAACTTCTCGGCGCCGGCGTTTGCTTGCACGCTGGAAGTCATGTCTGCCGATCGGGTGATGTTCTCGGTCGATTATCCGATGGACGACAACATGGCCGGCGCGAAGTTCCTCGCCGACTTCCCGTTCGACGACGAGCTGCGGCAAAAAGTCGCCGCCGGAAACGCACAGCGGCTGTTCAAGGACAAGATCCCGGCACTGTAGATGCGCTTTAAGCGGTACCGGCTGCGCTTTCGTCCTGTGGAGCCTAGGGGAATCGAACCCCTGACACCCGCCTTGCAAAGGCGGTGCTCTACCAACTGAGCTAAGGCCCCTCGTCGTTGCGAGGTGGGTGACCAGGCGCGTGATCAGAGGTGGGATCCGGCGCCACGTGCCACACTTCGGCGCTGCGCCGCGCCCGCACCGCCGCCACCACCGCAGCGATTGCTGCCAGTGATAACGCGAGCCGCACGCAGCACCTTGACGGGCACATGGTCGTGGGCCTAGGAGGACTCGAACCTCCGACCTCTTCGTTATCAGCGAAGCGCTCTAACCGCCTGAGCTATAGGCCCGGATTCCGGATACGGCCGAGCGACGAGATTACCGCAATCGCCGCCCCACCCCCAAAATGCTAATCCCGGTCGGCCAGCGTCACCTCGATGCCGCCGATCAGATCCGTGGTGAGGTTGTAGACGAACGCCCCAATGGTGGCCATCGTGGTCATCAAAACGATGTTGACCAAGCCGATCAGTACGGCGCCGCCGAAGATCGTGCCGCTGGAGACCAGTTCTGCGCTGCTGCCGCTGGTGTTGTTGAGCAGGTCGCCGACGTTGCTGTTGAGCTTGGCCCACACGCCCATGCCGCCGAGCACCAGGTACAGGAACGCCACCGAGATCATCCAGACGAAGAACAGGGCCACCGACAGCAGCAGCGACACCTTCAGCGTGCTCCACGGATCGATCCGCCGGATCTGCATGCTGGCCCGCACCGGTCCGCGGCCTCGTCGGGGCGAAACTTGCACACGGGATTCGCGAGATTCGGTGGTCACCGGACGGCTGGCGGTGGTCGTAGTTGCCGGCGCGTCGACCGGACGGTCGGGTGCGGACCTGCGTTGTGCCCGAGGGATAGATCCCGACAGATCGGGCAATTCGCTGGCGTAGGCCTCAACCGGTGGACCGTCACTGCGGGCCGGAAGGTCGTCGGGCTCCGGTGGGCTCGTCTTCACCGGCCCGGACGGGGCGCCCGACGGCGCCGAGGTACCGGTGATGAAGCGGTTCAACCGGGCGTCGACGGCCGAACTCGGGCCGGGTGGCCGCACGTCGGTCGGCGGATCGTTCGGTTGCCACTGCCCCGGCTGAGACGGCCAGGCGCCACCTCGGTGCCGCGACGCAGCGTCTGCGGGCTCTGACGGGCGGCCAGCTCCGGTCGTTGCCCGGTGTGCACCGGCACGCTCCGCCACAGCATCCCCATTCGGTAAGTCGCCCGTATTGGGGGCGCCCGGCTCGTTCGGTGAGGTCACCCCGACTCCTAACATGTGTACCCAGGCCGCTGAGTCTAGTTGCCCTGGTGTTCGGCGGCGGATCCGCCATCCTGATCGTCACCGGGCGGTGACGACATCGTCGCCACGTCACCGATGCGGCCGCCAAGCCCGGTGTCACCGCCGACCTCGTGTCCGGCCCGTCTAGCCAGACGGCGCCCGACCGGGCATCCGGACATTACGATCGATCCGCCGCACCGCAACCGCCACAACCGAAAGTACGAGGACTCGCCGTGAAAGCGGGCTCGCACACCGCGTCCCCTCCTCAGTCGGCCACCGGCGGGCCCACGGCCAGTATCGCCATCGTTGGCGGTGGGCTCGGGGTGGTGTTCGGCGACATTGGCACCAGCCCCATCTACACGGTTCAGACGCTCTTCAGCCCCAGCGACTCATCGGCCTGGCCGTGTTCACCGTGATGACCACCTGGCAGCAGGGCCGGGTGATCGTCACCCGGGTGCGCGAGCGGGAGGAAGGGCCGTTGCGGGGTTCGTCGAGGAGCTACGGCAATACGATCCGCCGCTGATGCGTACCCCGGGAACGGCGGTATTCCTCAACCGCGGCAACGAGACTGCGCCGCTGGCGATGCGAGCCGACGTCGAGCACAACCGCGTCGTGCACGAAAACGTCGTCATCATGTCGATCGACACGATGCCGGTGCCGCGAGTGCCGGATGCAGAGCGCACAACTATCGACAGCCTCGGCTATTCGCAAGACAGAATCATTCACGTCAGCGCCCCAACGTCCCGCACGCTCTGAGCCTGCTCGACGCCAAGGAGACGGGGGCTTTCTCGACGTTGACACGGCTTCCTACTTCTTGTCGAAAATCGAATTGACGGCCGGGGCGGAAGCCACCATGTCGCCTTGGCGCAAGCGCCTGTTCATCGCCACGTCGTACATCACCGCCAACGCCGCCGCGTATTTCAGTCTGCCGCTCGACCGAACAGTGATCATCGGTTCACGTATCGAGATCTGACACCAGATCACTTCCGCCACAGCAGTCTCTCGCAACAGGGCGTGGGAGTTTTGCCCGCCTCACCGCGACACGCGGGACCGCGCAAAGCCGTTAGCGGTGGACGTCGCGCGTACTTCCGTTTGGCGGCCGCCGCGCGCACCATGGAGAGATCGGCGGTTCTCACAAGACGGGAAGGAAGCGCGCGATGAAGGCGAAGGTCGGCGACTACCTCGTGGTCAAGGGCACCACCACCGAACGACATGACCAACATGCGGAGATCACCGAGGTGCGTTCCCAAGACGGCTCGCCGCCATACGTGGTGCGTTGGCTGGTGACCGGGCACGAGGCGACGGTGTACCCCGGGTCCGATGCGGTTGTCGTCAGCGCGGCCGAACACGAGGAAGCCGCACGACGCGCTGCCGGCCGGGCCGGACGCCCCGCGACATAGCCGGCACGTCGCTGGGCTTCACCGCGGCTACGGGCTACTTGCCCGAGCCGTTGCCGTCGTCGGTTTCCCCGACCGCCTCCTCGCTTTCCTCGGCGTTGCGTGCGATGGCCAACAGGGTGTCGCCCTCGCCCAGGTTCATCAAGCGGACACCCTTGGTCTGACGTCCCGCCTTGCGAACCTGTCGTGCCGCCGTCCGGATGACGCCACCTCCGGAGGTGATCGCGTACAGCTCGCTGTCGTCGTCGGCGATCAACGCTCCGACCAGCCTGCCGCGCCGACGGTCATACATCACGGTCAGTACACCCTTGCCGCCGCGGCCCTGCACCGGGTACTCCTCGATCGCGGTGCGTTTGGCGTAACCGCCGGACGTAGCGACCAGCAGATAGGTGCCTTCGCGGACGACGTTCAGCGACAGCAACCGATCGTCGGCGTTGAACCGCATGCCCTGTACCCCGGAGGTGGCCCGGCCCATCGGGCGTAGCGCCTCGTCGGTGGCCGAGAACCGGATCGACTGCCCGTTGGCCGAAACCAGCAACAGGTCATCCTCTGCCGAGCACAGCACCGCCCCGACCAGTTCGTCGTTGTCGCGCAGATTGATCGCCACGATGCCGCCGGAGCGGTTGGAGTCGAAGTCGGTCAGCTTAGACTTTTTGACCAGCCCGTTCTTGGTGGCCAGCACCAGATACGGCGCATCCTCGTAACCGCGGATCTGGATGACCTGGGCGATGCGCTCCTCGGGCTGGAAGGCCAACAGGTTGGCGACGTGCTGACCGCGCGCGGTGCGGGAGGCCTCGGGCAACTCATAGGCCTTGGCCCGGTACACCCGGCCCTGGGTGGTGAAGAACAATATCCAGTCGTGGGTCGAGCAGACGAAGAAGTGCGCGACGATGTCGTCCTGCTTGAGACCGGCGCCCTGTACGCCCTTCCCGCCGCGCTTTTGGCTGCGGTACAGGTCGGTCTTGGTGCGCTTGGCATAGCCGGTTTCGGTGATGGTGACCACGACGTCCTCGCGGGCGATCAGGTCTTCGTCGCTGACATCGCCGTCGGCGGCGACAATCCGGGTCCGACGGTCGTCGCCGTGCTTGTCGACGATCTCACCGAGTTCGTCGCGCACGATGCCGCGCTGTCGCTCGGGCTTGGCCAGGATGTCCTCCAGGTCGGCGATCTCGGCCTCGATCTTGGCGAGGTCGTCGACGATGCGCTGACGTTCCAGTGCCGCCAGGCGCCGCAGCTGCATATCGAGGATGGCCTGGGCCTGGATCTCGTCGATGTCGAGCAGCTCGATCAACCCGGCCCGGGCAATGTCGACGGTCTCCGACGCCCGGATCAGGGCGATCACTTCGTCCAGCGCGTCAAGCGCTTTGACTAGGCCGCGCAGGATGTGGGCCCGCTCGTTGGCTTTTCGCAGCCGGTAGCGGGTGCGCCGGATGATGACGTCGAGTTGGTGCTCGACGTAGTAGCGGATCATCTGGTCGAGCCGCAGCGTCCGCGGCACCCCGTCGACGATGGACAGCATGTTGGCGCCGAAGCTCGTTTGCAACTGGGTGTGCTTGTAGAGGTTGTTGAGCACCACCTTGGCCACGGCGTCGCGTTTGAGTTCGACGACGATGCGCACCCCGACCCGCTCGCTGCCCTGGTCCTCGATGTTGGCGATACCGGCGAGCTTGCCGTCGCGGACCTGCTCGGCGATCGAGGTGATGAAGTTGTCGTGGTTGACCTGATACGGCAGCTCGGTGATGACCAGAGAGGTGCGGCCGCGCGAATCTTCTTCCACCTCAACGACTCCGCGCATCCGGATGGAACCGCGACCGGTCTTGTACGCGTCGGCGATACCCTGGGATCCGACGATGAGCCCCGCGGTGGGAAAGTCGGGCCCCTTGACCCGCTCCATGACCGCGGCCAGCGTCGTCTCCTCGTCGGCGTCGTAATTGTCCAGTGCCCAGAACACCGCGTCGGCGAGTTCGCGCAGGTTGTGCGGCGGGATATTGGTGGCCATGCCCACCGCGATGCCGCCGGAACCGTTGGCCAGCAGGTTGGGGAACCGGCTGGGCAGCACCGTCGGTTCCTGCACCCGGCCGTCATAGTTGGGGATGAAATTGACTGTCTCCTCGTCGATTTCGCGCAGCATCTCCATGGCCAGCGGGGTCAGCCGGGCCTCGGTGTTGTGGCTGACGAAACCGTTGGTGAGGAACGCGTGGTCGTCGGTGTCGACCCGCAGGCTGTACACCGGCTGCACGCCGGCGTCGGTGATGGAGGCGACCCGCCCGTAGTAGAAGCGGCCGTCGGTCAGTTCGGTGGCGATGGTGCGGACATCGGGGTCGGCGATGTGCGAGAGGATTTCGGCACCGTCGCGCCGCCACCGTGAAAGGCGGTCGATATTGTGCTTGTGCAACCATTCCTTGTCGACCCACCGGCTGCCGCAGTGCCTACGAATAAACAGAGCTAGTCCTGGCACGTGATCGCTGTCTCTGCCGGCGCACGGGGGCATGCTGGCCAGGATCTTGGTCAGCTTGGTTTGCTTCGCGCCACCGAAACCGATTTGCGTTGCAAATAATTCGGCTTGCGCCCGATTGGTGATGACGACCTTGTACTCGCCGACCGCATGTAAGTATCGCCGGGATATCACACCGAACTCGAGCAACATCTGCTGCACGTCCATGGCCAGCTGCTTGCTGATGGTTGTATATGAGATCTGAATCGTATTGCGCGGCAGCATCGAACACGAACCGCCGCCCTCGAAGAGTGCTTGAAGGAAGGTGCGTTTGACGGCGGCGGGAGAGTGCCACAGCCACTCCGGCACATACTTGTCTGCCGACCGCACGCCCACTATCTGCCACAACCGGCTCTGCTTTAGAGCAGTCACTTTCTGGGTGTAGAGCGGGTGCTGCAGCGATCCCGAGGCGATTGTCTGCTGGTAGACATAGCGTTTGCCGCCGACGACGGCGTCGTAAGCTCCGGCCGCCATGGTGAAGTAGTCGCAGTCCAGATTGGCAAAGCCGGTGCGGGTTTCCGAAACATAGCCCTCACTAATGAATGCCCCCAACAGGAGCGCTTCCATCGTGCCGTGCCAGTCAGCGGGGCCCAATTCCATTGGGGGAGTGCGCTGCAGCGCCACATAATCGTCTGGGTGGATTTCTCCGATCAGCTTCCACAACAACGTGGGCACGCCACCAACGTCGACAAGGCACAGCAACGGGTGGTTTGCGGTGCCGGTGACTTCATAACCCTCGGCAGTGCGCACGGTGTAGGTCTGATGGTCACCGGAATGGAACAGGTGATCAGCCACTACCGGGTTGCCATGGCGATCGAGGACCTTCAGTTCGACCGCATTGTCAGAGTTGGGACCAGCGCCTGGCACCACATCGGCGATTCGGATCGACTGCCCAAATGGCAACCGCACCAACGCATCTCCGGTAGTGCAGTACCTCATCGCTGCCGGCGGGTCGTTGCCCGGCGAACCGAAGTTGCCCTGACCGTCGACGAGCGGATAGCGCAGCGACCATGGCTGCGCCATGCGCACCAGGGTGTCGTAGATCGACGCGTCGCCGTGCGGGTGGTAGTTGCCCATCGTCTCGGCGACCGACCGTGCCGACTTGGCGTGGCTGCGGTCCGGGCGAAAACCCGAGTCGTACATCGCGTAAAGCACTCGCCGGTGCACCGGTTTGAGTCCGTCGCGCACTTCCGGCAGGGCGCGGCCGACGATGACGCTCATCGCGTAATCGATGTAGCTGCGCTGCATCTCCTGCTGAATGTCGACCGGCTCGATCCGGTCGAGCGAGTCGTCACCAGGGGGCAGCGTCGTGTCTGTCATCTATTCCTCGTTTGCAACTGTGCGCGGGCACGCTTTAGACATCTAGGAAGCGAACGTCCTTGGCGTTGCGGGTGATAAAGCTTCGACGTGCATCCACGTCCTCGCCCATCAGGATGGAGAACAGCTCGTCGGCGGCCGCGGCGTCGTCCAACGTGACTTGACGCAACACCCGCACCGACGGGTCCATGGTGGTTTCCCACAATTCCTTGGCATCCATTTCGCCCAGACCCTTGTAGCGCTGGATGCCGTCTTCCTTGTTGATCTTCTTGCCGGCCTTGAGCCCTGCCTCCAGCAACCCGTCACGTTCACGATCGGAGTAGGCGAATTCGGGGTCGGAACGCTGCCATTTGAGTTTGTACAGCGGCGGCTGGGCCAGGAACACGTGGCCGTTCTCGATGAGCGGACGCATGAAGCGGAACAACAACGTCAACAACAACGTCGAGATGTGCTGGCCGTCGACATCGGCGTCGGCCATCAGCACGATCTTGTGGTAACGCAGTCTCGCGATGTCGAATTCGTCGTGGATCCCGGTACCCAACGCGGTGATGATCGCCTGGACTTCGGTGTTCTTCAGCACCCGGTCGATGCGGGCCTTCTCGACGTTGATGATCTTGCCGCGCAACGGCAGGATGGCCTGAAACATCGAGTCGCGGCCGCTCTTCGCCGAGCCGCCGGCTGAATCACCCTCCACCACATACAATTCGGACTTGCGTGGGTCGGTCGAGCGGCAGTCGGCCAACTTGCCCGGTAGTCCGCCCAGATCGGTTGCGCTCTTGCGGCGCACCAATTCGCGCGCCTTGCGGGCCGCAATCCTGGCCTGCGCCGATGAAACTGCCTTGTTGACGACGGTTTTAGCATCAGCGGGGTTGGCCTCGAACCAATGGGTGAGCTGTTCGTTGCACACCTTCTGCACGAACGACTTCACCTCGGTGTTGCCCAGTTTCGTCTTGGTCTGGCCCTCGAACTGCGGCTCACTGACCTTGACCGAAATCACCGCGGCCAACCCTTCCCGGATGTCGTCGCCGGTGAGGTTGGGGTCCTTTTCCTTGAGCAGTTTGCGGTCCTTGGCGTATTTGTTCACCACGGACGTCAGCGCGCTGCGGAACCCCTCTTCGTGGGTCCCGCCCTCATGGGTGTTGATGGTGTTGGCGAAGGTGTGCACCGACTCCGAATAGCCGGCATTCCACTGCATCGCGATCTCCACCTCGTGGCCGGTGCCTTTACCGGAGAAGTCGACGATGCTGCTGTGGATGGCGTTTTTGGTGCGGTTGATGTGCTTGACGAAGTCAACCAGGCCACCGGGATAGTGGAAGGTACGCTTTTTGACCTTGTGCGGGGCGGCGGATTCGGCCGCCTTCTCACTGGCCGACTTCGGGGCCTCGGCGACGTCGCTGACCACCTCGTCGACCACCTCGTCCTGGGTCACCCGTCGATCGGCCAGGTTGATGGTGAGTCCCTTGTTGAGAAACGCCATCTCCTGCAACCGCCGTGCGACGGTTTCGAAGTCGTACTCGGTGGTCTCAAAAACGTTGGGGTCGGCCCAGAACCGCACCGTCGTGCCGGTCTTCTTCGTCGGCGCGCCTTGTTTGAGTCCCATCGGCTCGGATTTCTCGTAAACCTGTGACCACTCATGGCCGTCACGCTTGATCTCCACTTCCAGCCGGCTGGACAGTGCATTGACCACCGAGACACCGACACCGTGCAGCCCGCCCGATATCGCATAGGCGTCGGAATCGAACTTCCCACCGGCGTGCAGCTGGGTCATCACCACGTCCACGGTCGGTATGCCGGAGGCGTGCATTGCGACCGGGATTCCGCGGCCGTCGTCGGTCACCTCGACACCGCCGTCCTCGAGCAGCACCACGCTTACGGTGGCCGCGTAACCAGCCATCGCCTCGTCGACCGCGTTGTCGACCACCTCCCAGATGAGATGGTGCAGACCACGTTCACCGGTCGAGCCGATGTACATGCCCGGGCGTTTGCGGACGGCCTCTAGCCCTTCGAGAATCGTGATGGATGCAGCGCCGTATTCGTCTTGAGCCTTCTTCTTCTGGGCAGCCACGGTCCGAATGCTCTCCTTGGGGTTGCAATGCGAGCGGTCCAGTCACCGCAGCGGGTCGGGTACCTACTCTACCGTGAGCACCTGTCCGCACCGATTCTCTAAGCGCGTTTCCACCTATCTAACTGCGCCGTGCGCTCGATATCTTCTTGGAGGACGCGTCCGGACGTCGGGGATACGGGTCCGCTCCGTCCTGGTGGATTTCAGACGTGGACGACATGCGGCTCGGGCCGACGCTTGATGGACCCCGGTCATGGGCTAGCCATAGGTGTCGCGAGGCCCCCTACCGGCGATGTGTCGCGGCCCTTTGCGCCACGACGGTGCGGCCGGCCCGGTGATTTTCAGCGTGGTCACCACGCCGTTACCCACCGCGGCGGCGATCTTGGCCAGTAGTTGGGATTGCATGATCCGCAACTGCGTGGCCCATGCTGTCGACTCGGCGGTCACGCTGAGCACACCGTCGTCCAGCGAGGTCGGAGTCGCATGGTCGGCGATCTGCTGGCCGACCACTGACGCCCACTGGCCCAGCACGGTGCCCTCGGCAACACGTCCGGACCAACCGCGCTTCTTCGCCAGTTCGCGGGCTAGCTTGCCCAACGGTTGCGGATCGCGAGCATCGGGTCCTGGACCCGACCAGCTTCGGCGCTGTCCGGCGACGCGTCGCGATGAAACCGGCTGCGCCGCCGACCGGCGCCCGAGATCCCGTCCCCGGGCACGAGCGGCGGCCCGAGCCTCTGCCAGGGTGCGTCGAACCAAGTCGATACCGTTGTCGGGTTGCGGGGTGTGCTCCGGGCTTGATTGCTCGCCGTTCACGCGGACACCACCGATACTCGTCCGTCGTCACCCTCGCGCAAATCGATCTGCACCCGTTTCGCGTCCCAACCCGCCGGAATGTCTTCCGGCACCGCCGCGGTCACCACAACCTGTTCGGCCGACTCCGCCACACTCGCCAGGGCCCTACGGCGCCTGGTATCCAGTTCGGCAAAAACGTCGTCCAACAACAACACCGGGTCACTACCCTCGACCCGCAACAGTTCATAGGCGGCCAGCCGCAGCGCCACCGCTATCGACCACGACTCCCCATGGCTGGCAAAACCTTTGGCGGGTTGGTCACCCAACCGCAATTCCAGGTCGTCGCGGTGCGGACCGACCAGACATACCCCGCGTTCCACCTCGGCATCACGACGCGCGCCCAGCGCCGCCAACAGCCGGGCCTCGAGGTATCCGCGATCGGCAGTCCCGTCCGGCTCGTCAGATCCGGGGACCACCGACGTCATGCTGGCCCGGTACTCGATGGACGCCGTGCGTGACTCCGGCGCCAGCAGTTGATACGCCTTCGCCACCTCCGGGGCCAGTTGACTGACCAAATCCATACGGGCGGCCATCAATTCGGCGCCGTGCTCGGCCAATCGGCTATCCCAGACATCGAGGGTGTCCAGCACACCGCGGTCCCCTCGATACCGCGCGCCCGCTACGGATTTCAGCAGTGCAGTACGCTGCCGCAGCACCTTGTCGTAATCGGCTCGCAGGGCGGCCACGGCCGGGCGGCGCACTGTGGCCAAATCGTCGAGGTAGCGACGCCGATCCGCCGGGTCCCCGCGGACCAATGCCAAATCCTCGGGAGCGAACAGCACTGCTCGCAACACCCCGACCACTTCGCGGGTGCTGCGCACCGGTGACCGGTTCAGCCGGGCCTTGTTCGCCCGTCCCGCGGCGATCTCGAGGTCCACCGCGCATTCCCGACCGTCGCTGACCACGATCGTCGAGATCACCGCCCGGTCGGCACCTGCCCGGATCAGCGGCGCGTCGGTGCCGACCCGATGTGAACCCAAAGTGCTCGAATACCACAGTGCCTCAATAAGATTCGTCTTGCCGAAGCCGTTCGGACCAACGAACACAGTCCGCCCCGGGTGCAATTCGAGGTCCGCGTGCGCCCACGAGCGGAAATCACGCAATCCCAAATACCGGACAAACACCTACTTCGACACCACGACGATCAGCCCGGCAACCGAACCGGCATCAGCAGGTAGACGTAGTCCGTCGGCACCGCCGGGAAGGGACCACTACCGGTCGGCTTGGCATCCTCAGCTGATGCGGGACGCAGCAGAGCGGGCTTTCCCGGGGTGGTGAAACCAAACGACACCCGCTCGGAATGCAACGACCCCAGACCGTCGGTCAGATATGTCGGGTTGAACGCGATCGTCAACGGTTCACCGGCGAAGTCGACGGCAAGGTCTTCCTCGGCTCGTCCGACATCGTCGCCGCCGGCGGAAAGCCTCAGCGTCCCTTCGGCGAATTCCATGCGAACCTGCGCGCCGCGATCGGCCACCAGCGCGACCAGCTTGATCGCTTCGGTCAACTCCGCCACATCCGCGGTGGCTACCGCGGTGTGCTCGACCGGCAGTAGTTGGCGAAATTTCGGAAACTCCGCGTCCAGCAGCCGGGTCGTGCTGCGCTTGCCGTTACCGCTGATCCCCAGCAGCCCGTCCTTGCCGACGCCGGTGCCGGCACCCAATGACAGCCGGACATCAGATCCGTCGCTGTTGGCTTTGGCGGCCTCGGCCAATGTCTTGGCCGGCACCAGCACCGACGCTTCGATGTCAGGCGACAATGCGGTCCACGTCAATTCGCGTACCGCCAGGCGGAACCTGTCGGTTGCCGCTAAAACCACCGTCTCACCGGAGATCTCGACGCGGATACCGGTCAACATGGGCAGTGTGTCGTCTCGGCCAGCCGCGATGGCGACCTGGCTGATGGCCTCGGCGAACAGATCCGGCGGCAACGTGCCGGTGTCAACGGGCAGCGTCGGCAGCGTCGGGTAGTCCTCCACCGCCATGGTCGGCAGCGAGAACCTGGCTTTTCCGCAGGTCAAAGCGACCCGGTTGCCGTCGACGTAGAAATCGACCGGCTTATTGGGCAAGGCGCGAGTGATGTCGGACAACAACCGCCCTGAAACCAAAACACTTCCCGGAGAAGCTATTTCGGCAGCAACCTGTACTTCGGCGGAAACCTCGTAATCGAATCCGGAAATTGTCAGCCCGTCGTCTGAGCCCGTCAACAGCACACCTGAGAGCACCGGCACGGCCGGCCTGGTCGGCAGGTTCTTCGCCACCCACGACACCGCCTCGGCGAACGACTCCTTCACCAAGCGAAACTTCAAGTCGGTGAGACCAGTCTGGGTCGTAGCCGCGTCCATTGCGTCCCTTCACCTAACAGTGAGTTCGATCCCTAGATCCGTGAGCCAGCTCCCGCCGCCGGCATCGCGAGTGCCCGTGACGTAACGCCGCAACGGCAGTCGAACAACAACCGTAGAACGTCTGGCCCCAAGTTGAAAGCTAATCGTCAACGCTGACATGTCGGGCTGCGCACCCTCGCGAGGGACCCTGTGTGCCAGGTGTCCCCAGACCCGTTCTTCTAAGGACAACCCTCGAATAGAACTCAATAACAGTAATAAGGGGTGTGAGTTTTGGGGATGGCGCGGTGTCGGTGCTGCTAGGCGGCGAAACCGGGATGTGGATGACGACGTTGTGGGTTGTGTGGGCCGTGTGAGCTGCTGGGGATGAGTCGGCAGGTGTGCAAAGGAAGACCTAAGTGTGCAATGCAGTTTCGAGTGGCTGTGCACACAACTACCCACACCGGATGGGTGTGGCTGCTGTGACTGGCGGGAGAGAAGTTTTTTCAGAAGGCGGCCGGAAATGGACCGGGTTCATCGCTTGGAGCGCTGACGGATCCTCGTGGTGAGCTCTTTGACGTGATCGAAGACTTCGCGGCGTTCGGCCATTTCGGACAAGATCTTGCGTTGGGCGTACATGACCGTGGTGTGGTCGCGGCCGAACGCCTGACCGATCTTGGGCAAAGACAGGTCGGTGAGTTCACGGCAGAGGTACATCGCGATCTGGCGCGACTGGGCCAGCGATCGGGTCTTGCCCGGTCCGCGCAGCTCTTCGACCGTGGTGTCGAAGTATTCGGCGGTGGCGGCCATGATGGTCGCCGCGCTGATTTGCATGGCGGTGGCGTCGGCGATGAGATCGCGCAGCACGATCTCGGCCAGGGCCTTGTCGATCGGGGTCTTGTTCAGCGAAGCGAATGCGGTGACCCGGATCAGTGCACCCTCGAGTTCGCGGATGTTGCGTTCGATGCTGCTGGCAATGAGTTCTAGCACATCGTCGGGTACCGCGAGCCGTTCCATCTGTGCCTTCTTGCGCAAGATGGCGATGCGGGTCTCCAACTCCGGGGGCTGCACATCGGTGATCAGGCCCCATTCGAACCGGGTCCGCAGCCGGTCTTCGAGCGTGGCGAGCTGTTTGGGCGGCCGGTCGGAGGAGATGACGATCTGCTTGTTTGCGTTGTGCAGCGTGTTGAAGGTGTGGAAGAACTCCTCCTGAATACCTTCCTTGCCTTCGATGAACTGGATGTCATCCACGAGCAACACGTCGACGTCGCGGTAGCTGCGCTTGAAGGCGACCTTGCGGTCGTCACGCAAGGAGTTGATGAAGTCGTTGGTGAATTCCTCGGTGGAGACGTACTTGACCCGCATCCCCGGGAATAGTCGCTGCGCGTAATTGCCGGCGGCGTGCAAGAGGTGAGTTTTCCCCAGTCCCGACTCGCCCCAGATGAAGAGGGGGTTGTAGGCGCGCGCAGGTGCTTCGGCAATGGCCAGGGTGGCGGCGTGCGCGAACCGATTGGAGGCGCCGATGACGAAGGTGTCGAAAGTGTAGCGGCGGTTGAGGCTGGTTCCACCGGTGGCAGCGACCGTATCGGTGCCCGACGGCCGCTTGGTGAAGTAGGTGGGCCAACTGGGTCGAGGACTGCCGGCGGTGTCGGCGGTGTCTTCGGCGGTTTCGGGTGATGTGTCGCGTGACGTTTCCAGGCCGGGCTCATCGGTCGGCTGCGCGCCCTCGTCGGCGTCACTGGCGGGTGGAGGTGGCGCGATGCGAACACCGAGTTGGATCTGGTGGCCGAGCCGTCGACTCAGCGCGTCGGTGATCGGGGTACGCAGGTGACGCTCGATCTCGTTTTGGACGAAGCTGCTCGGGACCGACAACAGCGCAAACCCCTCGACGATGGTGAGTGGTTGGACGAGGTTCAACCATGCTCGTTGCTGAGGGGTGAGGGGAGTGGTGAGGGCAGTGTCAGTGCCCACGATGCCGTCAGCGTTGAGTTCCCCGTTGAGTTCGGAGACGACCGCATTCCACACTGAGGCAAAGCCGGACCCGGGATCATCGGTCAACGACGCATCCCCCTGGTCCGACATCGAGGTGCAATTGTCGGCGACAAGCAAACTGTCCACATGGTTATCCACAGTTGTGGAAAGGACGGTCGACTGCATTCCGTAACCTTTCGGCCACGGCCCGCGATCTCCGCGCTGCATCCAACCACTGGGCTGTCGGGGCAGCTAGTCGATCCGCCATCCTCGCTTCATCGTCGGCCGCCGTTTCCGTCCGAAACAGCACTGCCCGAAGCTAACAGTTTTCGGTGCGGCTGCCAACAGTTCTCTCGTTTTCCGTTCGTGGTCTTTGGATGTGCGTGCAATATGGAGTGTGTTAGAGGGAGCCATCTTTCGGGGTGGGCGGGATCAGCCTGAGTGTGTTGGGACTGGCGAGGTTTGACCGGGCGAAGCCTCGTCAGTACCCTCAAACAGTCGCCCGAAAGTCGGCGATACGGCTGCGACCTGGATTATGCCTCCGGGGACCGCGCCGGCCAGCAGCCAGACCACCTCCGGCCGCCGACTGTGCGAGATGAGCGGGCGGATGGTATGCGAGACACATCGAGGAGAACGCCGTGGCCAAGGGCAAGCGGACCTTCCAGCCGAATAACCGGCGTCGAGCCCGCGTTCATGGTTTTCGACTGCGGATGCGTACCCGGGCCGGGCGAGCCATCGTCTCCGGCCGGCGCCGTAAGGGCCGCCGCGCACTGACTGCCTGATCGTCGCGGCAGGTTTCTTAGCGGTGCTGTCCGCACGCAACCGCATGAGGCGGTCAACCGAGTTTGACGCAACCGTCAAGTATGGGATTCGAACCGTACAGCCCGATGTTGTCGTCCATGTCCGTCGAGGTAACCAATCGAAGGATTGCAGCGGTCCGCGGGTGGGATTGATCATCGCCAAATCAGTGGGTACCGCGGTCGAACGCCATCGGGTGGCACGTCGGTTGCGACACGTTGCCCGGCCATTGTTGGGCATCTTGCATCCGTGCGACCAAGTGGTGATCCGGGCACTGCCGAGCAGTCGGCACGTCTCGTCGGTATGGCTGGAACAACAGGTGCGACGCGGCTTGCGCCGCGCGGCCGAATCGGGGGGTACCGTCCGGTGACCCAGTTGGCGTGGAGTCCCGCGCGCGCGGCGAAGGCCACCGGGCGATGGACAGCCCGCGGACTGATTTTCATGATCAATCTCTATCGGCACATGGTTTCCCCGCTACGGCCGGCCTCGTGTCGTTTCGTCCCAACCTGCAGCCAGTACGCCGTGGCTGCACTGACCGAATACGGTCTGATCCGGGGCAGTTGGCTGACGGTAGCCAGGCTCGCGAAGTGCGGACCCTGGCATCGGGGAGGATGGGATCCGATACCAGAGCGTCGGGGATGTTCGGACTGCGATGTCCGCGGGGGCCTGTCGGCGAAGCAAGGGGAGAGTGAGTCTTTTGTTTGATTTCTTCAGCCTCGACTTCGTCTACTACCCGGTGTCGTGGATCATGTGGGTCTGGTACAAGCTGTTCGCGCTGATCTTCGGGCCGTCGAACTTCTTCGCGTGGGCGCTGTCAGTGATGTTCCTGGTGTTCACGCTGCGTGCCCTGCTCTACAAACCATTCGTCCGCCAGATTCGTACCACCCGCCAGATGCAAGAACTGCAGCCGCAGATCAAGGCGCTGCAGAAGAAGTACGGCAAGGATCGCCAGCGCATGGCGATGGAGATGCAGAAGCTGCAACGCGAACACGGGTTCAACCCGATCCTGGGCTGTTTGCCGATGCTGGCGCAGATCCCGGTGTTCTTGGGCCTGTATCACGTGTTGCGTTCGTTCAACCGCACGACGGGCGGTTTCGGCCAGCCGCAGATGTCGGTGGTGGAGAACCGGCTCACCGGCAATTACGTTTTCACCCCGACCGACGTCGGCCACTTCCTGGACGCCAACCTGTTCGGCGCCCCGATCGGGGCGTCGATGACTCAGCGCGGTGGGCTGGACGCGTTCATCGATTTCAGTCGGCCCGCCGTGATTGCGGTCGGTGTGCCGGTGATGATCCTGGCCGGCATCGCAACCTACTTCAACAGCCGGGCGTCCATTGCCCGGCAGAGCGCGGAGGCGGCGGCGAACCCGCAGACCGCGATGATGAACAAGCTGGCGCTCTATGTGTTCCCGCTGGGCGTCGTCGTCGGTGGTCCGTTCCTTCCGCTGGCGATCATCCTCTACTGGTTTTCGAACAACATCTGGACGTTTGGCCAGCAGCACTACGTGTTCGGGATGATCGAAAAAGAGGACGAGGCCAAGAGACAGGAAGTGTTGCAGCGCAGGGCAGCCAACGCACCTGCGCCCGGAGCCAAGCCGAAGCGACTGCCCAAGACTGCGTCTGCCGGCGGTGAGGGGTCGGTGGCCGAGTCGGCGGCCGATCCGGATGCCGACGGGGGCGTGAAGAAAACAGACCCGACCGATCAGGGCCCGGAAGTCAAGTCCGAGAAGGCGCCGCGGACTCCGGCCGGCAAGCCGCCTCAGACCGGCCGGAACAACGTCCCCGGCCGTACACCGCGCCCGGGCGCGCGGCCAAAGAAGCGCAAGCGGTAAATGCGCGTCACAGCCTTTGCGGGACGAGCGGCACGACCGCCCAGAAAGCCTCAGCAGAATGCCGCGAAACATCGCCAACACTGACCCGTGAGTGAGGGAGAAAAGCCATGACTGATGCCGAAACCACCGAGCTCGACATAGAGAGCAAGCCAGCGGTGGGGGATGTGCCAGATGTCGCAGAAGACGTGATGCCGGCAGAAGACGTGATGCCGGCCGACGCCGATGGCGACGAGACCGATCTGGAAGAGCGGTTGGTCGCCGAGGGAGAGATCGCCGGGGACTACTTGGAAGAGTTGTTGGACCTGTTGGACTTCGACGGCGATATCGATCTGGACGTCGAGGGTAGCCGTGCGGTGGTTAGCATCGACGGCAGCGACGACCTGAACAAGTTGGTGGGTCGCGGGGGAGAGGTGCTGGATGCTCTGCAGGAGCTCACCCGATTGGCGGTGCACCAAAAGACCGGGGTGCGGAGTCGATTGATGCTCGACATCGCGAGCTGGCGCCGGCGCCGCCGAGAAGAATTGGCGGCGTTGGGGGAAAGGGTGGCGCGGCGCGTTGCCGAGAGCGGTGAACGTCAGGAGCTAGCGCCGATGACGCCGTTCGAACGCAAGATCGTCCACGATGCGGTGGCCGCAGTGCCCGGTGTGCACAGCGAAAGCGAGGGCGTAGAGCCGTCACGGCGAGTTGTGGTGCTGCGCGACTAACCCGCTATCCGACCGCGATCCCTCCGCAATGTCGGGTCGGTGAGTTGCAGCCATGTAGTTCCGGCGGACAGGGCCATCGGCGGAGCTCGGAAGATCGGAGATTGTTTCACGTGAAACATGGATGTTCTCCCGAGCCGGTTAGGCCGTTGCGGCCCGCATTGGAACCGATGCACCCCGACAGGTCCGGCATCCCGATGACCATCTTTGGCGACCGGCTTGGACTCGCCCGGAGATACGCCGACTGGTTGGCGGGACCCGGCGTCGAGCGCGGGTTACTGGGCCCGCGTGAAGCCGAACGAGTCTGGGAGCGACACCTAGTGAACTGTGCCGTCATCGGCGAGCGCGTCAATCCGGGTGAGCGGGTAGTTGACATTGGCAGCGGCGCCGGACTGCCCGGCGTGCCGCTGGCTCTCGCGCGGCCCGACCTTCGGATCATTCTCCTGGAGCCGCTGCTGCGCCGCAGCGAATTTCTGCACGAGGTCGTCGCGGACCTGGCGCTAGCAGTGGATGTGGTGCGCGGCCGGGCCGAGGATCCAGCGGTATCCAAGCGGCTTGGCGCCAGCGATGTCGCGGTGTCAAGAGCGGTGGCCCCATTGGACAAACTGACGAAGTGGAGTATGGCGTTGCTGAAGCGTGACGGGCGAATGCTTGCGATCAAGGGAGAGCGTGCCGCCGATGAAGTGGAGAAGTATCGGCGTGTAATGGCCGCATCGGGTGTGCGTGATGTCAGGGTAGTGGAATGTGGCGCGAACTATTTACGACCAACCGCAACCGTGGTGGTGGCACGGCGCGAAGGTCAGAGCCGGCCGGATCGGGGGCAATCAGCGGACGGGGTAACGATATGAAGCCGCGCCGGTTTTCCGCCGCATCGGCACCAGTTGCTCCTGGAGCGCAGACGGAGATCTCGTCGGCCCAGCCGTCACGGCCTGCATCACCTTCTTCGGTGCACGCACCGGGTGCGGATGCCCCGGGCGCATCTGCCAGGCCCCCAGTATCCGGGGCGCTGTCTACGGTTGCCGCCCGCTCGGCGAAGGCCTTCGGAGGTGCCAACACGGTCGATGGCGGTACCTTGACCGCGCTGCTACCTCCCGAGTTGGCGTCGGCGGCCGAAACAACGCACAATCCCACGGTGAATGTTTCACGTGAAACATCAACCGAAATCGACACCCCGATCGGCGCCGCAGCCGAACGCGCCATGCGTGTCCTGCACACCACCCACGAGCCGTTACCGCGGCCACACCAGCGACGCCTGTTCACGGTCGCCAACCAGAAGGGCGGTGTGGGCAAGACGACTACCGCCGTCAACCTCGCTGCCGCCCTCGCCGTTCAGGGACTCAAGACGCTCGTCATCGATCTCGACCCGCAGGGCAACGCGAGCACGGCGCTAGGTATCACCGAACGGCAATCCGGGACGCCGTCGTCCTACGAAGTGCTCATCGGCGAAGTGTCGTTGCGGCAGTCGATACGGCGTAGCCCGCACAGCGAGCGACTGTTCTGCGTCCCGGCGACCATCGACCTCGCCGGCGCCGAGATCGAACTGGTGAGTATGGTGGCGCGCGAAAACCGGTTGCGTACCGCGCTGGCCGAGCTCGACAACCTCGACTTCGACTACGTCTTTGTCGACTGCCCCCCGTCGTTGGGACTGCTTACCATCAATGCACTGGTCGCCGCTCCGGAGGTGCTGATCCCGATTCAGTGTGAGTATTACGCGCTGGAGGGCGTGTCACAGCTGATGCGCAACATCGAGATGGTGAAGGCACACCTCAACCCCGAACTCGAAGTCACCACGGTAATCCTGACGATGTACGACGGACGGACGAAGCTGGCCGATCAGGTGGCGGAAGAGGCCCGCCGGTATTTCGGCAGCAAGGTATTGCGGACGGTGATTCCCCGCAGCGTCAAGGTATCGGAGGCGCCGGGCTACAGCATGACGATCATCGATTACGATCCCGGTTCGCGGGGAGCAATGAGCTACCTCGATGCCAGTCGTGAACTGGCCGATCGTGATCGACCATCAGCCGGGAGGGGACGACCATGACGCAGCCGTCACGCCGGAAGGGCGGCCTTGGGCGCGGACTGGCGTCGCTTATTCCCACCGGTCCCGCCGATGGTGAGTCCGGGCCGTCGTTCGGCCCACGGATGGGGTCGGCGACCGCCGACGTCGTGATCGGCGGCCCCGCGCTCGATGCCAGCCCGATGGGTGCGGTGTACCGCGAGATCGCCCCGTCGGACATCGAGGCCAATCCCCGGCAACCACGCCAGGTCTTCGACCAAGAGGCACTGCAGGAATTGGTGCACTCGATCCGCGAGTTCGGGCTTTTGCAACCCATCGTCGTGCGGGCAATCGAGGCAACGCCAAGCGGTGCGCACTACCAAATCGTGATGGGGGAGCGACGTTGGCGCGCTGCCCAAGAGGCCGGCCTGGCCACGATTCCCGCTATCGTGCGCGAAACCGGTGACGACAGTCTGCTGCGCGACGCCCTATTGGAAAACATCCATCGGGTCCAATTGAACCCGCTGGAGGAGGCGGCCGCCTACCAACAGCTACTCGATGAATTCGGCGTCACCCACGATGAACTGGCCGCACGCATCGGCCGGTCGCGCCCGTTGATCACCAATATGATCCGGTTGCTCAAGCTGCCGATTCCCGTTCAGCGGCGGGTCGCCGCAGGGGTGTTGTCGGCTGGTCATGCGCGTGCGCTGCTGTCGCTGGAGGCCGGGCCGGAGGCACAGGAGGAGCTGGCGAGCCGGATCGTCGCCGAGGGTCTGTCGGTGCGAGCCACCGAGGAGGCCGTCACCCTGGCCAACCGAGCCGGTGCCAGCACACCGACCCCGCCGCGGCGCAAGCCGATCCATATGCCCGGACTTCAAGACGTTGCCGAGCGACTGTCGACCGCCTTCGACACCCGGGTCACGGTCAGTCTTGGCAAACGCAAGGGCAAGATCGTGGTGGAGTTCGGTTCGGTGGACGATTTGCAGCGAATCATCGGCTTGATGACCGATGCGAAGGTGTGACGTAACACCGGGTAATTACGTCACTGTGACAGTGACGCGGTTCCGGGAACAGGGAGGCAGTGCGTGTTGCGGTGCACTTCGACGCAGACCCTATGCGCGTCAACGGTTTTCGTGACGCGGCCGGTCGGTTGTGATCAGCGGAGCCGGTCGTGACGCGGCAGCGACCGGCGGCGGCCCGGGCGGCCAACCGATACTGGCCCAACCGCGACCAACTCTCCTATCCTGGAGAGGTTGCTGGTGCACATCAGCCGGGGGAGATCGGGGCTGTGGGCGTGGCCGTGCGACAACGCGGACCGAAGGGCCCGCAGAGGAGCGGGGCTGACAGTTGCAGTACCGCACGGAGGCCAGGAGACTAGTGTCTGCTCGTATCACAGCGCTGCGGCTCGAAGCCTTCGAGCAGCTTCCCAAGCACGCGCGCCGGTGCGTCTTCTGGGAAGTGGACCCCGCGACCCTGGGCAACGATCACCACCTCGCCGACCCCGAATTCGAAAAAGAGGCCTGGCTGTCAATGGTGATGTTGGAGTGGGGTTCGTGCGGTCAGGTGGCGACGGCCATTCCGGATGAACGCAGTGACGCCGAACCGCCCTGTTTGGGGTACGTGTTCTATGCTCCGCCGCGGGCGGTACCGCGGGCCCGCCGGTTCCCGACCGCGCCGGTGTCTGCCGATGCGGTGTTGTTGACGTCGATGGGTATCGAACGCGGACAAGCCCCCGATGATTTGCCGCACAGCCTGATCGCTGGGGTGGTCGACGAACTGGTCCGACGCGGGGTACGCGCGCTGGAGGCTTTCGGCCGCACGGCGGAGGTAGCCGACTTACAGGATCCTGGATTGGTCGATCCCGAAGTGCGCCCGGTGCTCGAGGCTGTCGGTGACTGCTCCGTCGACCACTGCGTCATCGACGCAGACTTCTTGACCGACATGGGTTTTGTGGTGGTGGCCCCGCACAGGTACTTCCCGCGGTTGCGGCTCGAACTGGACAAAGGCTTTGGGTGGAAGGCCGAGGTAGAGGCGGCTTTGGAGCGATTGCTGGAAAATGCGCAGCTGCAACAACCTGTGGGGGCGGCTTCCACGGCAAGTTCCAGCGCTAGTTCCAGGGCCGGCAACACCCTGTGACGGCTCGGAAAGCCATGTGCCCTGGGAGCTTCAAGAATTCAGGAACCGCCGAGCCTGCTGGCCCGCTCCACCGAAAGCTCGTGGGCCAATAACTCGGCGAAAGCGAAAGTGCCTGTGGGCCGGTCGTTTTTGCCCAACAAGTAGAGGCGTTTGACTGCGGCGCGGCTGGGCTTAAGTCAGTGTTACGCGCGGCCAGCGATTCTGGTGGGACGTCCCGATCTTTGGTCCGGCATTTGATGGTGACGGTGTCGGAATGCGATATGTCGCGTGCGATGTCGCCGCGGCCGGGATCGTCCAATGGTCGCCAGGCGATGCTTCCGTGACTTGTGTGACTACATCTGCCGCGTATCCCTGTTTAGGCCGTTGGCGCGTCCCCGCGACACTGCAGCCACACACACGACACGCCGATGGCAGTCACAGTGGCTGCAGTCTCGATGAACAAGAACCACAGGGGTTCCAGCACTGGTCTCCACTGCGCGCATAACCGCCCATTGCCGGGCATGTTGCGGCGATTCCGGAGCCGAAACCCAGTTGAGTCTGGCGGCTCGGAAAACGATGCGCCCTGGAACTTCAAGACAATTCAGGAACCGCTGAGCCTGCTGGCCCGCTCCACCGAAAGCTCGTGGGCCAATAACTCGGCGAAAGTGAAAGTGCCTGTGGGCCGGTCGTTTTTGCCCAACAAGTAGAGGCGTTTGACTGCGGCAAGAATACCTTCGGCAATGGCGTCGCGGGTCTGTGTTGAGACGAGCATCTCCCGGTCATGGGGGTTGGTGATGTAGCCGATGTCGACTTGAACGGTCGGCATCCGGGTCAGCCGCAACAGATCCCATGTCCGGCCATGGGTACGGCAATCCCGTAAACCAGTGCGTGCCACCACTTCTCGCTGAATGAAGTCAGACAGATTGCGACCGATGGTGGATACCGACCCGTGCGAGTTACCGAAGTGGAACGAGGCGACGCCGTTGGCCGAAGGACTTGCTTGGGTTTCGCAGCGCAGGCTGATCATCAGGTCTGCGCCAACCGCGTTGGCAGTGGCTGCGCGTTCGGCGTCTGACGGGCTGCGGTTGGCGGGTCGGGACAGGAAGGTCTCCATGCCGATGGCCGACATCCGTCCTTCGAGGCGACTCGCCAAGTCCCACAAGACGTCTGCCTCACTGATCGGCCCGGCCGGGCCTTGGGTGATCAGGCCGTGATCGGCACCCCCGCGGCCGGGATCGATGATGATGCGCTTGCCGGACAGCTTGGGACCCGAACGGCGGACCAGCTCCTCTTCACGAATCGCATGCGGTGAGCCGCCACTGACCCGGGAACTGAGAAAGTACAAGGACCGCAACGTGTCCGGGCCACAGATACCGTCGGCGTCGAGCCCGTACTCACGCTGGTACGACATCAGCGCATTGTGGGTCTGTAACCCGAAATATCCGTCTACCAGCCCCGTGTAGAACCCGAGATCTTGAAGTCGAGCCTGTAGTGTCGCCACATCGTCGCCGTAGAGAGGCGCACCGAATTGGTGATAGAGCGTGCGGGCGCCGAGTCGGTAGGAAGCCTCTTTCAACGCCCGATAGGTGGCCTCGCCGACGATGCCGTCAACGAGCAGTCCGCGATGCTGCTGGAAGGCACGTACCGCTTGGTCGAGTTCGGCGTCGAACACCTCGAGCGCGACGTGGCGGCCTGTGGTCAAATCTTCGTCGGGATTATCCAGCATCCCCAGCGCGGCCAGCGCAGCGCGGATCTCGGTGACAGCGGCGCTACGGTCACCACAGCGCAGCGCGTCGCCGTCTTCGCGGCGCGGACTCGGCATACCAAAGGCCCTCCAGGACTCACTGACTTCGCTGATAAATGCAGTACAGCTAGCCGCTATTGTCGCAGATGCTTCCCAATTTCGGGAAAACCCCAGGCTGATCCGGGGCCCGACGCGTCGTCCGGGTGGCGCTTGGTCGCGGCACCACAACTGCTGCGACATGACGATATGCCGAAGTGGCATTGCGGCGTGCGAAGGGTTCTTGCCACCGAAACCTGGGCGGCTTGGGCAATTTCCCGATGCTCTTTGGTGCCGTAAGCGGTGGCCGCGGCCTCGTGCGCAGCAGCCGTGCCCACACTATCGCTGCTGGCTTGCATTAGTTATTAGCCAGGCCAGATACGGGGCATAGGCCGCCGCGCACAGCTCCGCGCTGGGACCCCGCCAAGCCCCGGCCGCCACCGCGGCCAACACCATACTCACTTCCTCGGCCGTGCCGGCATACTGAGCACTTAGCGACGACCATTGCGCGGCGGCCGCCACCAACGGAGCCCCCGGACCAGCGCACAGCATCGCCGAATGCACCTCGGGCGGGCATGCCATCCAGATCGGTGCGATCATGCCAAACCAACCGTAGGGGCATACGTCAGCGCTGCGGCGGCATCACCGGCGGCATAACTGACCCCGGCCTCACCGATGCCCACACCAGAGCGGGCCAGCTCTTCGACACCCTCCGTGGCGATCCCCACGTGCTGCACGGCGCAGGCGCTGAGCCCTGCCGCGGTACGCAACGACACCGGGTCGGCCGCTGGAGCCACCACTCCCGTGATCAACGGCGCCGCGGCAGCATGCGCAGCCGCCAACCGAGCACCCAACGCCTCCACCGCCGCAGCCGCGCCGGTCAAACCCTCAGGAACCACCCACAACGTCAAATCGACACTCCTCGTTCTAATGCTTTATGACTCCGCGGTTTTCCGGTTGCCGAATTCGCGGTATCGAACGACTGACCGATTGCACCATGCCCGCCGACCCGGGGCAACGACGTGCCGATACATTCACCAACTCGGATCATAAGTACAAGTGATCAACGCGACACAGCGCAGGGTTTCAGCCTCGGAAGGGCTGCAACGTGCGCCTGTCTCAGGCGTATCTCGCTGACAGATAACAGAATTCGAGCGTCGCAAAGCGAAGGTTGACCGAAGAACGGAGCCGTGCTGAGCGACGGGCAAAGGAAGACGCGGACGCGCTGGGCGTTGGCGCAAGTCGGTAGCGGTGTTCGGCGGTGCGGATACAGATCATATCGGCGTGTGCCCAGGGGTGCTCGAATGCGAAAGTAACTGCGAAGCAGCAATTCTCACGTCCGAACGGGAGCCAAGCCGACGCGCCGGTCGGTGGCCCGGAAAGCGTTCTGTCTGACCAGATTTCACTACCATAGCAGCCGCATGCGGATAGCCGGAACCATCCGTCCGGTGGCGCCGGACCGCAACTGCGTGAGCACCGATCCGCCGCATCGCGAGTAACCGCCGCTGCCGGCTGTATGCAAGCGGGATCGCCGCTATACCCCGACGGGTCGTGAATCGGGTATCGGCCGAGCTACGAGCTACTAGCAGAGGTTCGGTACCACGTCAGAAATCTCGCGCAGCAAAGCCGCTTTCCCTTTGGCCCCGACGATTCGTTTCACCGGCTGGCCGTCCTTGAACAGGATCATCGTGGGAATCGAGATGACCTGAAAGTCGCGCGCGGTTTGCGGATTGGCGTCGACGTCGAGCTTGGCCACGGTGAGGCTGCCCGAACGCTCGGCGGCGATCTCTTCGAGCACCGGCGCCACCATCTTGCACGGGCCGCACCAGGTGGCCCAAAAGTCAACCAGCACAGGCTTATTGCTAGACAGCACAGTGGTGGAAAAGGATGCGTCGGAAACTTCGATTGTGGCGCCGGACTTCTCGGAATCGGTCATTGCTGTGCTCCAATCAGCGTGTCGGTACTGTCAGCGTGCCCCGTTGCTTCGCGTTCGGCCAGCCAGCGTTCGGCGTCTATGGCAGCCGCACAACCGCTGCCGGCTGCGGTGACCGCCTGCCGGTAGGTGCGGTCGACCAGGTCTCCGGCGGCGAATACCCCGTCCAGCGAAGTGCTTGTGGTGCCGCCGTTGACCAGCACGTAGCCGTCTGGATCCAGATCGACGGCATCGCGCACCAGGCCGGATCGCGGCTCGTGTCCGATCGCGACAAAGACGCCGGTTACCGGCAGTGTGGTTTCTGCACCGGTGGCGGTGTCGCGCAACCGCAGTCCGGTGACGGTCGTGTCCCCGTCCACGGCGAGCACCACCTTGTTGGTCAAGATGTTGATCTTGTCGTTTGCCTGGGCACGGTTGAGCATGATCTTGGAGGCCCGGAACTCCTCGCGGCGGTGCACCAGCGTGACACTGCGGGCAAACCGGGTCAGGAAGGTGGCCTCCTCCATGGCCGAGTCACCGCCGCCGATGACGGCGATGTCCTGGTCGCGGAAGAAGAACCCGTCACAGGTGGCACACGAACTCACTCCGCGCCCGAGCAGCTCCTGCTCGCCGGGCACGTGCAGGTAGCGCGCCGCCGCACCCATCGCCAGGATCACGGCGCGAGCGCGGTAGGTTTCCCCGTCGGCGGTGACGACCGACTTGATCGGTCCGTCCAGCGATACCGACTCCACGTCCTCCATGCGCAGGTCCGCACCGAACCGCAGCGCCTGTTCCCGCATTTGGTCCATCAACTCGGGACCGGTGATGCCGTCGCGGAAACCCGGATAGTTCTCCACCTCGGTGGTGGTCATCAGTGCCCCGCCGAACGAGGTGCCTTCGAACACCAGCGGAGCCAGTTGCGCCCGGGCGGTGTAGAGAGCGGCGGTGTATCCGGCAGGACCGCTGCCGATGATGATCACGTCGTGGATGGTGTCAGGAGTGGCGGGGGCGGCGGTCATGCGGGCCTTTCGGGTGCGGAAAGCTGGTCTCGGACTTTTATGAACGCCAGCGTAGGCACTGGTGTTCCCTTCCGCGCGTTGGACCATGTCGGGATGCCGCTACGAGCCGGTGGCTCGGGCGACTGTGGTGCTGGCCAACAGGCCGGTATCGGCGGCGCTGCAGTTGAGCGCCACTGCGTAGACCGCCAGGGTGTCGGGGCCGTCGCCGGGTACCACCAGCAGCACCCCGGGGCGGGCGTTGATGCCGATCGGTTGGGCGCCCAGGATCTGCGTGGATGCCGGGTAGCCCAGGCCGTTCAGGCAGGACGCGCGCCTTGACGGGTCGGCGAGGGCGGCGTCGACCGGACCGTAGTCGGGTGTGCGTTGCAGCAGTTCCAGCATTTGTTCATGCGACAGCGCAATCACCGGCGGCGACGTCGAGACGGTGATGTGCATTGCGGTGGTGGGCGTGCTCGGCGCCGGTGAGGGCGCAGTGAGCAGTGCGGCGGTACCCACGCCGATCGCCGCAACGGTCGCGCAGAACCCGGCTATCCCGGCAAGGATCTTCGCCGGGCGGATGCGCGGCCGGGCTGCGTGCGCGGCGGGCGACTCACTGGAAGCCACCGACCGCAGCGTCCCGGAGATTCTGGCGGTGGCATCGGCAGGAGGATCCGGCGCTGAGGCCGGATCAGCGCCGGCGGCCGCGAGGTCGCGGCGCACCTGCTGCAGGGCACGCAGGATTGCCGCTGCCTGCGGGTCGGTGCGGACTCGTCGGCGGATGCCGGCGGCGGCTTCGTCGTCGAGCAGACCCGCCTGCAAGTCGGCGAGGAGCTCGACGGTCAGCGGCGGGTTCGCGTCGGCTTCGTGTCCGGTTCCATTCATCCGCCCCAGTGTCCGTCATGCGTAGTTTGATCACCAGGTACCGCCCCGCCCAGAAATGCGGCGGGCCGTGCTAACCGGTGCTAACCGATGTCCAGGGCGCGGGTTCCGGTGTCGAGGTAGCCCAGCAGCCGCGCCAGCCGCGCCCGCCCGCGGGCGCAGCGGCTTTTGACGGTGCCCTCGGCCACACCCAGCATGCGTGCCGTGTCGGCGATCGAATAGCCCTGCATGTCGACTGCGACCACTGCGGCCCGTTGCTCGACCGGAAGCTGCAGCAGCGCTCGCTGCACCAAGATCTCCGTCTCGACTCGAGCCGTTGCATCCGGAACCGGATACACGTCGTCGAGCGGGGCGGTCGGCCGGGACCTGGCCTGGCGCAGCCGGTCCAGGCAGGCATTGACCACGATGCGGTGCAGCCAGGTGCTGACCGCCGCGTCATGCCGAAACGACGCCGCGCACCGGTGTGCCGAGATCATCGCGTCTTGCAGTGCGTCCTCGGCGTCTTCCGGGGTGCGGCTGGTGAGCTGGGCCAACCGGTACAGGTGGCGCTGATGGCGGCGGAACAACTGCTCGAAGGCGCGGTGCTCGCCGGCGACGAAAGCCGCCAGCAGCTCGGCGTCACTGCGTTCCCGTCTGCCCCCAAAACCCACGGCCGGACAGTAACCAATCGGTAGCCGCAGGGCACTTCACTCGTTTGCGGGGTTGTGCGGCAATCAGGATGCGGCCTGGACGGTGATCTCCGAGATGTCGGCGCGGCTCTTGCCGTCGGTGGTTCCCAACGTTGAAATCCACACCAGCAGGTTGGACGTCGGTGCCGACGATTTGACCGCGATGGTGTTGTGGCCGGGCTTGAGTGCGGTGGCCGAGGTCAGCACGGAGGTGTCGTCGAGCTTCGACGGGTTCGGCGTCGGTGACGAGCGGATCTCGACTTTCGTGCCGGTGCTGGAAATGTCGATGGTGACGGCTCCGACCACGGTCGGCTTCGGCAGCTGCAACATCAATCCGACGCCGTTCTTGAAAGCGGGGAACGGGACGGCGTCGGTGTAGGCGTCGGTTTGCCAGGAAGTGCTGGGATTGCCGTCGATAGCCAAATCGGCTTGGCCTGGGTTGTCGGCCTCCCCGTCGGGGGAGAAGACGGTGGCTTTGGTGGGTTTGACGGTGCTGCCGGCGGGGGCGGAACTGGCCTCCGACGCCGACGACGTTTGGGTGTTCAGGCCGAGCTGGTCACGGTTGAGGCCGGCGCCGACGTTGCCGAAGACCTTGTTGATCACCGAGACCAGAACCAGAAGAGCGACCAGCAGAACGGCGGCGCCGGCGCTGATACCGATGAGCAGGTTGCGGCGACGCCGCGCATAGGCTTCGCTGTCCTCCGCGGCCGAGCGGTGGACGGAGACCGGCGCCGCCGGCTCGACGGGACCGAGCACCTCGGTCCGGTCGGCCACCGCAGTCGCCTGCTGAAGCAGGTTCAAAAGCGTTGAGGCACTGCGTATTCCGCCGTCCTCCTGTACTGACCGGACGGCAACGGCGGAGATCTGGAAGGGAATGTCGCGGTCGACAACGGTCGGTTCGACGGGCTCGCCGGATGCATCCCGTTCGGCGGGGGGGAACCCGCTGCGGGTCCCGGACTCCGGCAGCGGCCACTGGTTGACCAGCAAGGCATACAGCGCGGCGCCAATGCCACGGATGTCGTCCTGCGGGTTGGCTTCCGGCATGGTTGCCGGATAAGCCAGTACCACGTTGCCTTCGATGCTGACGCGCACCCGGCTGGGGTGGTCGATCGAGAGGGCCGCTCCGGCGCGGTGCGCCGCGTCGGCGGCCGCGGCCAGCGACTGCATCGCCCGGATTGCCCCCACTGGCGACGGCGCGGTCTCGGCGACCTCGCGCAACGAACCGCCACGGATCCATTCGGCGACCACCAGACCCCCGGAACCGGTGTGCAGGACGTCGAGCACCCGCGCGATACCGGGTTTGTCGATGCGGCTCAGCCGCAGGGTGCGGGCCAGGATCCCCTGGCGCACCTCCTCGGGCAGCGCGCCCTCCGGGTCGACGAACGTCAACGCCACCTGGCGATCCAGCGCGGTGTCCAGCGCCTGCCAGAACCTCAGATGCGCTGTGCCGCCGTGGAAGATCAGCAGACGGTAGCGGCCGTTGGCAATGCGGGCACCCGGAACCAGGTTGACGTCGTCTCGCGGCACCGACGTTTCCGGGCCACGCTCGCGTGGCGCATCGAACGGAATCGGCCCGCGGGCATCGGCGTCGCCGTTGAGCCGGTCGGGCCGGCGGGGCCGCGACCCGGCACCCCGATCGGGGTCGGCGGGAATGTCGGGCTGAAAGTCGTCGGCAACCGGCCGCGGTAGGTCGGTGCCGGAGACGGCGTCGGACGCGGCGGCACTATCCGATGGGCGGTCGGTCACCTCCGGTCCTTTCGCTATCCCGGCTCTGATTGCCGGAGGTCTGCGCCGGATCGGCTGATGGACCGCAGTTTCCCCCGGCGCGGACGACTTTCTTTGCTCAGGGTACGTGACGCGGTAACGACCAGACGATCCATCCGCAGCAGTGACCCCGCGCCGACCGGGCTTGCCGGACCGAACGCCGAGCCGATGCTGGATCACCCGCAGCGCCGCCTGCGCCTCCGGGACCTGCGCGCCGAGCATGACCGCGGCCAGAATCGGCACCATGATCAGCCCCAGAACGAGCAGCCGCAGCAGTGAGCCGGCCCCACCGCCGT
The DNA here is from genome assembly GCF_900566055.1 of Mycobacterium innocens. Classification (GTDB taxonomy): domain Bacteria; phylum Actinomycetota; class Actinomycetes; order Mycobacteriales; family Mycobacteriaceae; genus Mycobacterium; species Mycobacterium innocens. The sequence continues at coordinate 18,858 of NZ_UPHQ01000283.1, read as the reverse complement.
GGGCGGTCAACTGAGCCAGGCCGAGCAGCCGATCCGCGACGTGGGCAATCAGGCCGGCCAGCAACGACGCGGCGGTCGTCACCAGGATGGTGTGCGCCTCCTGGGCGCCGAGCAGCTGGCCACCGCGAGGCCGCAGCGCCCGTCGCAGCAGGTAGTAGCCGATCGTCGCGCCGGCCAAGAATCCGAGCCCGTTGGCCAGTCCCAGGTAACCGGCAACCAGCTCGCGGTCATCGGTGACGTGTGGCGCCAGCAGCGAGGCGACGATCTTGACGCCGGTGATGACCACGATGATGACGATCGGTGTCCATGGTTGCTCCCGGGCATAGAACACCCGCAGTTGCAGCAGCACCAGCCCGTAGGGAATCAAGGTGAACGCCGACAACCCGATCGCGGCGCCGAGGTATCCGGCGTCGACTTGGCCGAAATGTCCGTAGGCGAACAACGCGCTGCCCATCGCCGGCCCGCCGACAGTCATGAAGGCCACCGTGGGGATCAGCGTGATCATGGTCAGCCGGGTCGCCAGTGACAGGTCGGCGAGCACGGCCGGGATGTCGTCGGCGGCGGCATTACGGCTCAGTCGCGGCATCACCACGGTCAGCACGGTGACACCGATCATGCCGAACGGCAGCATCAGCACCAGCCAGGTGTAGTTGTAGATCGCCGGGCCGGAAGCCGCTGCCGTGCTGGCGATCTGGTTGCCGACGACTAGGCCGAGCTGACTGATCAGCACATACAGCACCATCGCGGCGGCCATCGCGCCAAATCGCTTGAGCCGCTGGTCGATTCCCCACAACGGCCGCAGGCTGATGTGCTCGCGCCCAATCGCCGCCAGCAGCACGGCGGTTTGGGCGAACACCCCCAACGTGGTGCCGATTCCCAGCACCAACAGCTTGGGGTTGCCCATCTTGACCGGATCGACCGACAGCTCACCGGGGGCCGCCAGATACACCCCCAGGGTCGCGATGGCGACCACGTTGTTGACGACCGGCGCCCAGGCCGGCGGCCCGAACACGTTGCGGGTGTTCAGGATCGCCATGAACACCGACGACAGGCCGTAGACGAGGACCTGGGGGAGTAGCAGGTAGGCGAAGGCGGTGGTCAGCGGCTCGTTGACCTGCGGATTGCGGCCCAGCATCAACCGCACCAGCAGCGGTGCCGCGGCCACCGACAGGACGGTGGCCACGACCAGCAGCGTGGTGGCCACCGTCACCAGTCGGCGCACGAACGCGGCGCCACCGTCGGGGTCGTCCCGCTCGGCACGGGCCAGCACCGGCACGAAGATCGCGGTGAAGGTGGCTTCCAGGACCAGCGCGGCCACCAGGTTCGGCAGCTGGTTGGCCACCGAGAACGAGCTGGACAATGCGGCACCCAGGATCGCGGCCAGCAGCATGATGCGGGCGAAGCCGGTGAGCCGGCTGATCAGCGTCGCGAAGGCCATTCCCCACGATCGCGACACCAGGGCGGCGTCGGACAGTTCAGCCCGGCGCGGGGCCGGCCGCTGATCCGGGCGCTGCGTCGCTGGGTGCACTCGCCGCGGAGCCGGTTTCATACCCGGTGCTCTTCTTGGACCCGACGGTCGGGCGCACCACCCTGTTCGGTGTGCCGGGCCGGGGGCGGGTCGGGGCGATCCAGGTCGGCGCGGTCGGGCTGGCCGCGGAACCGGTGCCAAAGCCGCCGTCCGGCCAGTGTCACCAGCACTGCCGCGGCGGTGAGGGTGATGGCGAACAGCACCTTGCCGTAGGCGTTGGAGTGCACCGACAACCGCACCGGTTCACCCAGCGCCATGCCGTCGGGCGTCTTGAGCGCGACGTCGATGGCGACCCGCTGGGTGAAGTTGACTTCGATGGGTACCCGCAGCGGCAGGTATCCGGGCGGCAGCTCGATTTGGCCGACGTCGGTGACCGTCATGCCGGGCGGAGCATCGACCTGCAGCTTGACCCGGATGGGTACGGCCAGACCGTTGTGCAGCGCCAGGGGAAGCGGACTGTGTTCGGTGGCCAGGGTGTAGGAGCCGCCCGGGTTGACGATGGTGACCGCACCGAAGAAGTCGTTGATGGTGTTGCCGACCACCGCCAGCCGCTGCTGGGCCAGGCCGTTGCGGGTGTCCGGCGCCACCGACTGGCTCAGCGCGCGCAGCATGTCCTCGCGAAGCGGCGCGGTGTATTGCACACCGGTCAGCCCGGTGCGCTCATCGGTGGTCAGCGCCGCGGTGAGCTTCCACAATCGGCCGACTTGGCCGGCGATCTGCGCGGTGATGTCGTCGCTGAACCGGCCGCGGGTGGCGGGGTTGGCCTCGGTGCCCGGGGGCTGCGGTGGCTCGGTGTGCGCCGCCGCCTCGGCGATCAGCGCGGGCAGCGGACGCGGCACGGCCAGTCCGGCGTGAATGGTGGTGGCCAGGGCGGTCAAGATGGCCTGGGCGTCGTCACCCTGCAGGTTCCAGGTCGCCGGTGGCACCAGGATCTGGGTGCGGGGGGCGGCGTCCGGGTACAGGCTGCGCCACAGCAGGGCACCTAGGGCGTCCTGGCGGCGGGCGGTGGCCGAGTCGTGGCTGATGCGAACCGACAGCGACAAGTCGAGGTAGGTGGGAACGATCGGGTTGCTGCCGGCCGCGGCCAGCGCGGCGCCGACGGCCGGGTCGAACGGCGCGGCGACCAGCTGGGGGGACAGCCGCCGGGGGGTGATGTCGGGGTTGGCGGAGGTTCCTTGACCGGTTTCGGATATGTCGGGGGCGGCAAAGTCGGCGGCCGCGATGGCGACCATGCCGTCGTTGGCGCTGAGCAGGTCGACCGCGCGGCTGGTCAACGGCCCGTCCGGCATCAGGGTTGCACCCCGCACGGAGTTGATGTCGAGAATCTTGTCGACGATGTCGCCGGCGCTTACGGTGGCGATCGTGCTCAGCCCGGGGTCGTTGACCCGCTGCAAGGCGTCCAGGTCGGCCTGGGAATACGGCAGCGGTGCCACGCAGGTGCGATGAGCCAGCGCGCGCAGCCGGTTCAGCCAGATGGTGGCCGCGGTTTGGCCCGTTCCCGGGTGGGTCGGGGTACCGGGTAGCTGCCCGGGGCCGTCGGGCGAGTCGGACACCACATAGCCGGCGGTCATCGCGTTGACGGTGACCAGCAGATCCGGATCGACCGCCAGACACAGCGCACGGGTGACGGCGCCCTCGGGGTCGACGTCGCGGCTGGTGGCGAGTTCGGATGCGGAGAGCAGGGTGTCGAGTCGGCCGCCGTTGGCCAGCGAGTTGGCCAGGTCGTCGTCGACGAGCCGCACCGGAATGGTGCCGCCCGGGACGCCGGGGGCCAGGCGGGGCCGGTCAGCGAGCGGCCACAGCATGGTGATCCATACCGGCTTGGTGGTTTCCGGTGCGATGGCGGTGTCAAAGCCGGCTGCCTTATCGGACTTGTCGGGGGGCACTCCCACGACGGGCAGCAGGAACCGGGCGTTGTCGAGCCGGGCGGGCGCCCCGTAGTCGGGCGTCCCGTTGACGTTGACCAGGATCGGGAAGATACCAGGTTGGTCGATGGTCAACGACGGCTTGGTCAGCGAGCGCAGCAGCGCGGACAGGGTGAACCCCGCCCCCTGTCCGCGCTGCAGTTCCGGGGCGACGGTGACGAAGTCGGTGGCCGGCTGGTATTGGTCGGTGCTGCCGTCGAGCGAGATGCGCAAGGCCGCCGACGACGTGACGGTCCCGGCATGCTCGAGCCGGACCATCACGTCACGGACCGGGCGGTCACCGATGTTGGTTACCGTGCCGCTGACGGTCACCACCGGGTCGCTGGTGGTGGTGACGACGTCCGGGGTCACCTGATCGATGCGCACCTGCACGAATGGCGTGGGGGTGGGCTCACCCGCGGTCGCGCGCGGTACTTGGAGCACGCCCGCGAAACCGGCCACGATGCCGATCACGGCGGCGAGGCGCCACAAACCGGCCCAAGGCACTCGCAACGCAGTCACGGCCCGTGAGAGTTCTTTCGCCTCGTCGGCGATCCGTCTGCGTGCCGGGTGCGTGAGTGGGTCTGCGGCCGTCGCCGCGGTGAGCTCGGCGGAAGCGGGGGAAGTGCGGCCGGGCCGTCGGTCTGCAGTTTGTCGATCAGTTCGTCGGCCACCTCGGCCAGGCGGCGCTCGTCGGCGTACGCCAGCCGGGACGGCAGCTCCCGAATCGGCACCCAGGCCACCTCGGCGACCTCGAGATCGTCGTCGGAAAGCTCGCCGCCCGAGAAGCGCATCAAATAGTGATGCACGGTCTTGTGCACCCGGCGGCCGTCGGTGACGAACCAGTAGTCGATGCGGCCCAGCGCGGCCAGCACGCTCCCGAGGATTCCGGTTTCCTCGGCGACCTCACGGATGGCGGTCTGTTCGGCCGTCTCGCCCATTTCGATGTGCCCCTTGGGCAGCGACCACAGCATGCGTCCGCGTCGGTCGATACGGCCGATCAGCGCCGCGACCTGCTCGTCGCGCGGTCCGTCGATACCGTCGATGACCAGGCCTCCGGCGGATGTCTCGTGCACCGTGCGCAGCCGGTCCGGACGGCCGCGACGCGAGCGCGGCCGGGCAGGTCTTGCCGATGACGGGGTGGCGGCGCCGTTGCCGGCAGGTTGGGTGTCCGTAGTATTTTCGGCGGAACCCGCAACGCCACGACCGCGGCGCCGGCCCCGGCGCCGACGTGGTTTGGCTTGTTCGCCCTGCGACACCCAAGCGATATTAGCTGGCACGGGCTGGTCTTCCGGATGTACTCGCCGTCGTGGGCTGCATCGTTGGTGCAGGTTCGGGTGGCCGGGTCGCGCGCGGGCACGCCGGTGGGTGGTCGGCGGCGGACGAGGCGAGTCCCGTCGGCCACTTGCGTCACAGGAGTCTCTGGGTTGGTGGACATGCGATGTGCCCACCTTCGAGCGACTGCGCTGCGGCCATCCGACTGAACCCCGGCTCGGTTGATCAGCCTCTCGGCGAGCCGGCAAATACCCGTCAGCTACCTGTCAATGCCACCCCGATCGATTCCCATTAGGCTGATCGAACGTGCCCGACACCGTCCAGGACGCCCACCTGCTGACCGCGGCCGCGGTCGCCCTCAATCGGCATGCCGCCGTGCTTCGCGAACTGGGGTCGGCATTCGCCGAAGCGGGTCACGAGTTGTATCTGGTCGGCGGTTCGGTGCGCGATGCGCTGCTGGGCCGGTTGAGCCCCGATCTGGATTTCACCACCGACGCCCGCCCCGAGCAGGTGCAGAAGCTCGTGCGGTCCTGGGCCGATGCGGTATGGGACACCGGTATCGACTTCGGCACCATCGGCGTCGGCAAGGACGCCTATCGGCTGGAGATCACCACGTTTCGCGCCGACAGCTACGACCAGGTGTCGCGGCATCCCGAGGTGTCTTTCGGCGACCGCCTGCACGACGATCTGGTGCGCCGCGACTTCACCGTGAACGCGATGGCGGTGCGCGTCACGCCGAACGGTCCGGGCGAATTTCTTGATCCGCTGGGCGGTTTGGCGTCGTTGCGGGACAAGGTGCTCGACACTCCGGCACCACCGTCGGAGTCCTTCGGCGACGACCCGTTGCGGATGTTGCGCGCCGCGCGGTTCGTCTCCCAACTGGGCTTCACCGTTGCGCCGCGGGTGCGGAGGGCGATCGAGGAGATGGCCCCGCAGCTGGGCCGGATCAGCGCCGAGCGGGTGGCCGCCGAACTGGACAAGCTGCTGCTCGGTGACGATCCGGTCGCGGGCATCGACCTGATGGTGCAGAGCGGCATGGGTGAGGTGGTGCTGCCCGAGGTCGGCGGCATGCGGATGGCGATCGACGAACACCACCAGCACAAGGACGTCTACCAGCATTCGCTGACCGTGTTGCGGCAGGCGATCGCGCTGGAAGATGAGGGCCCGGACCTGGTGCTGCGCTGGGCGGCGCTGCTGCATGACATCGGCAAGCCCGCGACCCGCCGGCACGAGGCCAACGGCGGGGTGAGCTTCCACCACCATGAGGTGGTCGGCGCCAAGATGGTCCGCAAGCGGATGCGCGCGCTCAAATACTCCAAACAGATGATCGACGACGTCGCGCAGCTGGTGTACCTACACTTGCGGTTTCACGGCTACGGCGACGGCAAGTGGACCGATTCCGCGGTGCGCCGCTATGTCACCGACGCCGGGCCGTTGCTGTCGCGGCTGCACAAGTTGGTGCGTGCCGATTGCACGACCCGCAACCAGCGCCGGGCGGCCCGGCTGCAGGCCAGTTACGACCGGCTGGAGGAGCGGATCGCCGAATTGGCCGCCCAAGAGGATTTGGCCCGGGTGCGTCCCGACTTGGACGGCAACCAGATCATGGAGCTGCTGGGTATTCCGGCGGGCCCGCAGGTCGGCGAGGCGTGGAGGTACTTGAAGGAGCTGCGGCTGGACCGCGGGCCGCTGAGCACCGAGGAAGCCACCGCCGAACTGTTGGCCTGGTGGAAAACTCGGGGGAACCCCTAGCTTGGGTGTTGCGTCAGATCGGTTGTGGAATATTGCATGGGCGGGGACAGCGGATCCGCGGCTATCTGGAACCGTGCACCCGACCTCGACCTCGACGGTGACGGCCGGCTCGATGCGATCGGGCTGGACTTGGATGGCGACGGGATGCGCGACGATGCGCTGACCGATTTCGACGGTGACGGGCTGGCCGACCATGCCGTACTCGACGTCGACAATGACGGGTTCCCGGAGAGCTATTTCACCGATGACGGGTCGGGGACGTGGGCGGTCGCGGTCGACCGGGGCGGACAAGTGCGCTGGTTCGGGCTGGATGGCGTCGAGCACACCGGCGGTCCGCTGGTCGACTTCGACGGGTACGGCCATGCGGACGACAGGTTGATCGACGCCGACGGCGACGGGCTGGCCGACCGGGTGCTGTGTGCCGGGGACGAGGGTGTGACCGCGTATGTCGACACCGACGGGGACGGGCATTGGAATGTACGGCTGCGTGACACCGATGGGGATGGCGCCGCCGACGGCGCCAGTCGATTGTGAATTGACCGGCACACGCACTGCCGTTAGCCTGGCCCGCAACTGCTGAGCCAAGCCGGGATCAATGCTCTCCGAAAAGAGGTGGCGATGTTCGTTGACACTGGATCGCTGCACTTGGGGGCCAACGATTCTCACCGTGCGGGTGACCATGCCCAGGACGGAGCCGGCCGTCTATCGCGCGGACCACTGGTGTCGGGGATGTTCGGGGAGTTTGCCGCAGCCGAGGCATTTCATGGCGCGGTCACCTCGGCGCATGCTCAGCAGATGAAAACGTTGCAGGCACATCAAGAGGTGCTCACCACGGTCGGCGGCAATGCGCGTCGAGCCGCGGCGGGGTTCACCGGAATGGATGAGCGCAACGCCGCGCAGCTGCGGGCGGTGCGATGCAGCTCCGCTACATAAGCGTTCCGCTGTTGATCGGCGAGGCCGGTGGTGATCCGTGGGCGATCAACTCCAGCCTCCAAAGTGGGCGCCCCGCACAGATTTCCGATTTGGCGCAGGCCTTTCATGATGCGGGCCGGTGTACCGCCGAATCCAGTGCGGCCTTCGACGAGGCGCGGCGCCGATTTGAGGTGGCGTGGAATCGGGAAAACGGTGATCATCCGATCAACGACTCGGCCGAAGTGCAGCGCGTGACTCAGTCGTTGGGCGCGCAGTCCTTGCAGTTGCCGAAGATCGGGGTCGATCTGGAGACCATTGCGGCGGCGTTGGCCGAGGCGCAGCGGTCGGCCAGTGGACAGATCGCGACGCTGGAGGGCCGGCTGCAACAGCTCGACAACCAGATCGGCCAAGCGGTCGAACTCGAGAAGGATATCCACCTCACCAATGCCGATAGGGAGGCACTCGAGACACTTAGCTCTGCCCTTGAGGATCAGGCAATCGCCGACACCAAAAGCGCCCTGGGACAACTGCAATCGATCCGCAACGGCTACTCGGACACCCTGCAGAAGTCGCTGAACACATTGCGAAGTGATGGGTATGACCCGGCAGGTATCCAGGCTCTCGACGCTCCACAATCACCACCGAAACCTGAAGAGCCGATTCAGATTCCGCCACCGGGAACTAGCGCTGAGGCGGTCAACAAGTGGTGGAAATCGCTGAGCCCTGAACAGCAACGACAACTGATCGCTGACCATCCGCCAGAGCTGGGGAACCTCAACGGAATTCCGGTCGACGTCCGCAGTCCGATTAACAAGGCAGTCATGGACGACGATCTTCATCGCGTGGCGGACGTTGCCGACAAATACGGTGTTTCGGTCAACGAGGTGGTCGCCGATCCGGGCAAGTATGGGCTGTCCGCGGCAGCAATTACCCGCTATAACAACGCCTGCCGTACTCAGGAGGGGCTGAACGCGTCTGCCAAGGCGAAGGATGAACGGAACAATCATCCCGAAGTATTTCTGTTGAAGTATCAACCCGATGCCTTCGGCGGCGAGGGGGCTGCCGCGATCGCCATGGGTAACCCCGACACCGCGGCTCACACTGCAGTACTGGTCAAGGGACTGGGTACCGGGGTTCGCGAGGGAACGCTTTCCAACCCCGACGGGGTGCGCCTGTACCAGGAGTCCAGCCGAGCCGACTGGGGAAAGCGAACCGCGGTGGTGATGTGGGTGGGCTATGACGCGCCCAACACCGTGACAGACCCGGGTTTGTACGAGCCGAACATGGCCGGTACCGGAGGGCAGGCGCTGGCCGCCGATGTGAACGCCCTGGCGGTCACCCACCACGACGACGTGCCGTCACACATGGCGGTGGTCGGACACTCCTACGGGTCCACTACGGTCTCGGATGCTGCGGCGGCCTACGGAATGCATGCCGACGATGTGGTGCTAGTCGGCTCGCCGGGAAGCGACCTGGCGCATTCGGCGGCCGATTTTCATCTATCTCCGGGTGGGCATCTTTATGTCGGGGCGGCTTCGGGGGATGCGGTGACCCGGTCGCCTGGTCATGTGACCGGACCCGGCCTCATCGGTCCGACGCTAGGTGGGCTTGGAGACGATCCCGCCGTCGACGGTTTCGGGGCCACCCGGTTCAAAGCCGAAGTCCCGGCGTATACCGGCAATCCGGTCTATGACCATTCGCACTACTTTGATGACGGGTCGGAATCGCTGTTCAGCATCTCTGACGTGGTCTCCGGTCACGGCGATGCGCTACAGCACGATGGGATGACCGCACATCATCGCGGTGAATACGGGATGGGGGAGTGGTTCGACCCCGAAGCGCTGCGATCGGCGACCACCGGGCACCGCCATAGCGGACCGACGGGCTGAATGCGTGCCGTTTCGCGATTTCGAAAAATCTTGAAAGGAAGTGGACGGGTGTGGACCCTGCCAGTCCGGATTGCCGTTGCGGCGATCGGAATCGGCCTTGTGCTCGGCGGATGTGCTGAGGTCGTGCGGCACCCGATTTCGCCTCAGCAGGCACGCGCCCAGGTTGTCGATGCGGTCCGCGACATCGTCAACTCCCTTCATGCCGAGGTGACTGAAGCGACATTCAGTTACGAATCATGTAATGACCAGGGAGAGCCACCGTTTCGTGGGGTGGTGGACTTGTCGTTTTGGATGCCCGGTGTCTCGCACGATGGACCGGCCGATCCTAAGACGGTGATCTCAACGTTGGTCGCCGACGGGTGGAGCACCGACTCCGATTTCATATCCCATTCGCCGACGCTGCGGAAGAAGGACGTCAACGCCATCGTGACGGTGGTACCGCCCGCGCTCCATGGGGAAGGATTTAACAGTCATGTCGGCGTCAAACTGGACGGCGAGTGCCGCGACACCTTCGACCACCGTAAGGACCACTCCATCTTGCCGGTCGATATCAGTAAGGAAATTCAGCAGCCCTGATGCCGTCGGCGATGAACACTGGATTCATGAGGTATCGGTGACTGAAATAGACCTGGAAAAGGCTCGAATGCGTGCTGTTGAGGCGATTGACAAATTGGCTGAGAAAGAGCGACTGCGTGAGCTCATGATCATTGATTCAGCGATCGTGGAGACAAACGGCGCATGGTATTGCCCGTACGACGCGGTCGCGTTCGTCGTACATGGAGATATTTCCGCTGCCTTGGCGGGGAATGTGCCAGTGAGGGTACCGCGAGATGGCAGCGCTCTCACCTACGAAGCGCCCGCTCAGTGGTGAAAAGGGGAGCGAGCCGCAATTTGTTGTAGGCCTTGCAGTGCGCCATCGTCACCTCTGGTGTCGTAAGTCACTTCGTGAGTGGTAGGGCGCTGGCTGAATTGTGGCGACGTGCCGATGTTGTTAAGTTGCCGCCATGGGCGCTGATGACACGTTGCGGGTAGAACCCGTGGTGATGCAGGGGTTCGCCGAGTCGTTGCGTGGTGCGGCTGAGCATTTTGCAACGCAGCTGGCCGAGCTTGATTCTGAGGTTGGCGAGTTGTTGGGCGGGTGGCGCGGCGCGTCGGGGAACTCGTATGGCTCGGCATGGGAGTTGTGGAATCGCGGTGCTGGTGAGGTGCAATTGGGGTTGGCGATCTTGGCGCAGGCGGTAGCCGAGGCGGGCGCGGGGTATCAGCAAAATGAGGCTGCGTCCGCCCAAGCGATGCGTGAGGTCGGTGGTGGCTGAGCCGTTTCGGGTCGATCCGGCGGCGCTGTCCGAGGCGGTGCAGCGGATGGCCGAGTTCGGGCGTCACACCGAAAGCATGCTCGCCGAAATCGACTCGTTGGTGACCCGCTTGCACGTGACGTGGACGGGGCAGGGCGCGGCGGCTCATGCTGAGGCGCACCGGCATTGGGCTCTTGGTGAGGCGATGATGCGCCAGGCATTGGCTCAATTGCGTACCGCGGGACAGGGCGCGCACGCCAATTACTCGGGTGCCATGTCGACGAATAGCCGTATGTGGTCGTGAGCTGATGACCACGCTGGCGGTGGATCCGCCGGCCCTTGATGGCGCCGGTGCGGCGGTGGTGGCCGCCGGTGAGAATCTAGGGTCGGTGACTTCGACGCTGACCGGTGCGCTGGCGGGATCCGCCGGGATGGCCGGGGATGATCCGGCCGGCGAGCAGTTCGGACGTGCTTATGACGAGACGGCGGCCACCGTGTTGCAGGCGATGGCCGTAACACGCAATGGGTTGTGCAACCTCGGCGATGGCGTGCGCATGACCGCGCACAACTACTCGGTGGCCGAGGCCATGTCCGATGTCGCCGGCCGCGCCGCGCCACTGCCGGTGCCGCAGCCGACGAGTTGCGCGGCCGCGAGTTCGGCGCCGTCGGCGATTGGTAATGGTGATAACGCCCCGGCGGGGTGGGGCTGGGTAGCTCCCTACATCGGGATGATCTGGCCCAATGGGGATTCAGGGAAGCTGCGTGCGGCGGCGGCGGCCTGGCGTAACGCCGGCACCCAGTTCGCGGTGGCTGAAATCCACGCGACCGCCGGGCCGATGAATGCCATTCGCGCTCAGCAACTCCCGGAAGCAGGGCTCATTGAGGGCGCGTTTTCCGATGCCTACTCCAGCGCGACCGCCATAGTGGGGCAGTGTCAGACCATCGCAACCGGGCTGGACAAATATGCGGCCAAGATCGACGCGGTGCATGCGGCGATCCTGGATTTGCTGTCGCGCATCTGCGATCCGCTGACAGGAATCAAAGAAGTCTGGGAGTTTCTCACCGACGAGGACGAAGACGAGATCGCCCGCATCGCCCATGACATCGCCACGGTGGTCGATAATTTCACCGGCGAAGTTGATGCGCTCGGCAACCAGATCAGTGAGGCGGTTGCGCAGGCCCATACGACGATCACCAACATGGGCCGGCTCGCTGCCAAGGAATGGCAGCAGTTCCTGCAAGGCAACCCGGTGGGTTGGTTAATCAATTTCACCGGGCAGCGGTTCAAAGGCATGGGCGAAATCGTCTGGGGATTGGGCGAAACGGCCTGGAACTATAACCAGATTCGCGCTCTGCTCGACCCGGTTGGCTATGGCCGTGATGTGGGCGGGATGGCCCTGGGTATGGCGCCGCTGGTTGGCCTCGGCGGCGACCACGCGCCATCGGTGTTTCAGTCGTGGAAGGAGGTCTTGAAAGACACCGTTCACTGGGACGATTGGGCAAGAAGCCCTGGCGAGGCCTACGGAAAAATGGAAGCCGACGTGGCGACGAACTTCTTTCCCGAGGGGCCGGCCGCCAGGTTGGAACAGGCCCGCGAGGCGGCCGATAAACTAAAAGCATTCAGGGAGAGGTTGTTCGGGACCCGCGACCCAGGTGACTCGAGTCCTCCCAAGCCGCCCGCAAGCACTGGCCCTAAGGCTGAACCGCCTGACCAGCCGCAGCCGCCGACGGACCAACAGCCCCGATCTGGCAGCCCGACGCCTGGGCCGCAGTCCAAACCTGGAGCGGGAGATAATCCGCTACCGAAGAGCCCCACTGAATCCAAGACACCAGTCGAGAACAAACCAGTCACCGGTGGGTCGGTCAAACCCACTGGGGCACAACCGGATTCGGTGGGTACGCCCGGGGGATCCGTTTCCGCCGCGTCAGGCGAGAAACTACCGGCAAGCCAATCGGAACAAGGTGGCTCCGTCCCTGCTCAGGCACCAGCGTCCGGTGGCAATTCCCCCAAACTGACTCTATCGGCGCAGCCGCCAGTAGCCGCACATCCACCGGAAGCAGCCCAAGCGGCGCCGCATTCCGCGCTTTCAACCGACCCCCCGCACGAAGTACCAGCCCACAGCGGCGCGGTCCATGGTAAACCCCCGGGCGCCCATCCAAATGAACGAGCGCCAGGTCCCGACGACTCGCCTCATGAAGCAGGCGGCAGCCAGGATCCGCATGAAGCGCATTCATCGGACGATTGCGGCTCAGCTAGCCATGACGGCTATGACATCGGTGGTCACCATGAGCCGCCCACTGGCAGGGACGTTTTTCCAGATGCGAAACCTTTTGGTGAGCTCGACGAAATAGAATATCGGACACAATTTGAGGACGAGAATGGCAATTTGATATATCCTGATAAGGATGATCCCGCCAAGCCCTACGCGATTCCAGGTACGGCGCATGATATGACCGAGGCAGCGATCTGGGCACTGGACGGAACAAAAGTTGATCGCATCGGTTATCCTGGCGGGGAATGGCTTGCCCCGGTAGGGACTCCCTATGAAGCTCGATCACTTCCCCACACTAATTTAGACAAGCCGTACTTTGCCTATACGGTAAATGTCAAAGCCGGATTGCCGCCTGGATGGAAACTCGAGGAATCCCTCGCTGCACCATGGTTTGGACACCCGGGAGGCGGACCCCAGTACAAAATTATGGCCCCACCGGATGACTGGCCCAAGGTCCAGGACCTCATTGACAGAGGGTTCTTGACGAGGGACTAAGAGCGAACCCTAGGAGTTCATGATGCCCAATTATCAGGTTGACCTAAGCATGTTCGCTCCGCCGGTACATCGGATTGTTAAGTCGTGGTATTCCTGGCAGGAGGTATACCTCCGAAAGCTGGGTAGTTACCCAGGTAAGAACGAACGCGAGCCGCGTGGCCGAGAGACTCAGGAGGAAGTATTCTGGGGCGGCAGGCCGCCAGTAATGATTAATGATCGCGAATTGCGGTTTTTTGACGATCTGGAACTTTCATATTATTTGGTATTTGAAGATAATCTTAACTATATCGACGGGATGTCAAGGGGCTCACGGCGTAGGTACATGATGTTCAGGCGTTTCGAGGATGCCGAAAAGTATATGCTTTTTTTGATTAGCCAGGCTGCACGGCCAGGCTATTACGAGGATTCACCAGGTTTTCGCTGGTATAAGCAGGGCTTGCATCCCAGGGTATCTTTATCTAAGCCTGATCCAATAAATCATCCGGGCCGTGTATCCATAACCGTCGATCAGGAGGCCACTGATAGAGGATGGATGAGCGAACATGACGCAATTGCTGCGTCACACGCCATCGTCTTGAGCTTTGAGGAGCTTGATGCTGTACTGCGCCAGGGAGTTCCACCTGCCTGGTTTACGATTAACGTAATTGGTGACTAGCTGACATTGGCACTGAGAGTGAGTATCGGGACACCGGCGCACGGGCGGAAGTTAAGCATCGCACTTAATAGTAAGCAGCCTCTAACTGAGAAAGCGGTGGCGTGATTTGAGGGCACGGTAATGGCGGCGATCAAATTGGAAGCGACTTCGTAGGATGCGGCAGAGTCGCTATCCGCAGACCTTTTCGGTGTGTCGTGCTTGTCACATGGTTGGGTCGTGCGTGTGCAGAGCCAAGCTATGATGTGAGTTCGCGGGGGCTACTGATCAATGAATGTTTCGATTTCGCATCCACGGAATTTATCTGTTGCGCCAAACTCTGTGCTTACTTTGTAGCACGTGCCGGGTCAACGATGGTGAACTGGCTGCGCGTCGATGGCACAGCGGGTGGACCCGGACTTCCGGAATGTCGCGTAAGAATGGTCACCAACTCACCGTGCAAGACGGTGAACTCTTTGCCTACGAAGTTAAATCCATATGAGTATGACGCGTACAGCCAATGGCCGTGTCGAGCGATACGATCTGCCGCGTTCCATCAACGTAGCCGATACCGCGCCCCCGCATCTGGCCGTTCGCGTTATCTCTTTGATCGCGGCGCTGCCAGCCAAAGCAGCGCAATCACGGCCCTCCTACGATGTTGAATCCATACGGGTCTGTCGCGTACGCCCAATGGGCGTTCCCGAGCGATACGATCTGCCATGTGACCCCGCCTTCTTCGTGGCCGACGCCGCGCCCCCGCACCTGGCCCATCCTCGTTACCGCTGTGATCGCCGCGCTGCTGGCCGCCGCAGCTCTTGTTGTGGCCCTCACACGGTCCACCGCTTCGGGCGCAAAGGCAACGCCAGCGATGCCGACCTATAGTGCTGCGGAAACAGTCGCGGCCCAACAGGAACTATGCGACACATACAAGCTGGCGGCCCGCGCAGTCGGGGTTGATACAAATGGCAATAACCCGGCATTAGCCCGAATCGCACTCACCAATGCTGCTGCGATGCTTGACGTCGCAGACGCTAATCCAGCACTCGATACCAAACACCGTGATGCTGCACGCGCGCTGGCGACGGCATACCGCACCCTCACGGCGAAGAGTAGTAGCGACGCTTTCACCGAAATCGAGTATCGGACCGCCCTCGGTGACGTCAATGCAAAGGAAGCCACGATGAAAGAGGTGTGCGCGGATGGTGGCAGGTGACCTCCCGGCTGGTAAATGGACAGTTGCACTTATCGGGCCGTGGTGGCCGGCTCCGTCGACTGCTCTGCGCGCGGGAGCCCGTCACTGGGGTACCTGGATGATGCAAAAACAAGAGCTCGCCCAGAGTCTGCGGAAGCAGCGGGAGTTCCTGTCATGTAACGAAGGCAAAACGGCCGAAGATCTGATCGCCCGGTATTTTGAGGGCGAGCAATCAGAACTTGACAGAGCTGAAAAGTATAAGGCTAAAGCGGAAGCCTTTGATGCGGGTGGCGATGCGATCGATTATCTGCGGACCAGATTGACGGGCATCGCGGATGGAGGCAATAAGGAAATAGATGACGTTCTCACGTCAAAGAAACCGCTTGCCGAGCAGCTAGCGGAGATACAGGTAATCCAAACTCGCTGCAATGCTGACGCGGCGAACGCATCCTGTGCAGCCGTCGACAAGATCATCGCAGCCACGGAGAAAGTACTCAATGCCGAAGGTGTCGGCGTCGATGCTCGAGAGTGGGCACGTGCAAACGGCTTTAACCTGGACGATGCTGTAGCACCGCGCCCGGTCAGTAAAGACGATCTGGATGTTGCGCCGACTGGCCCAGGCGCCCGCGCCAGTGGTGGTTCCGGAAGTCTTCATGGCACAACCGAGCCGATAACGCCTGCAATGACGGGGGGCGGCAGCTTTACCGGCAGTGGTGTTCAGTCGGCTAGCTCACAGGTCGTTCCTCCAGCTACGGGCGGCTCGAGTTGGAGCGGCAGCCAAAGACCGCTACCAATAAGCCCACCACCGGTAACCACACCAGGGATGCCCCCCGGCATACCAGCAGCCCCCGGCCTACCCGGCGGTTCATTCCCACCAGCGGCTACGGGACAAGGCATTTCACCTACCTCGCTTGGGCAATCGTTTGCCACCGGGATGATGACAGGGCAACCGGCTGCGGGTGCGCAGTCGTTGTCGGCTGGCGCCATGCATGCGATGGAATCGGGGGCAACACCAGCACCGCAGACGGCTTCTCCCTTACCTACACCGCCGCCGGTGGCTGCACCGACTATCGCTGCCGCCGGTATCGAATCAGCAGCAATCCACCCTCCGGTCGACACGTCAGCGACCGCGTCGAGCACCCCGGTGATGGCAGCCGGCGACACCGGCACGGCGGCGGTAACACCAACGGTGGTAACGGGTGCGCCGATGTCCGCGCCAGTGACGCCTGCGGTTGGCCCGGCGGTCCCTGCTGGACCGCTGCCCGCTTACGGCTCTGACCTGCGCTCACCCGTCGTCGCTGCCGGGCCCACTCCATCGGCTGTGGCAGCGCCGGTTTCCGGTGCGCCGGTGGCATCGTCGGCGTCGTCGTCACCATCAGCAGGGGGCCCGCTGGTTTCTCCGGTCGAGCGCACAGCGGCAGGCACCACCACGGGTGGGCAGGTTGGCACAAGCGGAACGACGATGGCCGCAGCGTCGGCAGCGTCGGCCACATCCGGGGCGGCCGCCGGTGCGGTGTCTGCTAGGACGGCCGAGCAACAACGGCTGGAGCGCCTCGTTGATGCGGTGGCTCGTCAGGAGCCGCGACTGTCCTGGGCGGCCGGACTGCGTGAGGATGGCACCACCACCTTGCTGGTCACAGATCTTGCAGGGGGGTGGATTCCGCCGCACATTCGACTGCCTGCCAACGTGACTCTGCTCGAGCCAACCGCACGACGTCGCGATGTCAGCGTGGTCGACTTGCTTGGAGCCGTCGTCGCCGCGGCTGCGCACGAGCCGAACGCCTACATTGGCGCGCCGGGTCCCGATGCGCCTCTGCTAAGCGGCGATCGCGCAGCTCGCTCCGCCGCGCCTCAAGTCGACGAACTCGGACCGACCCTCGTCGAGGCCGTGCGTCGTCGCGACGGCCTCCCGCGGATAGCGCAAGCCATCGCAGCGCCGGCAGTGCGCAAAACCGGCGTCCTGGAAAGCGAAACCCAATTGCTGCGGGAGCGGCTGACCGCGATCCAGGAGTCGGTGCTCCACGCGTACCCTGACCACGAGCTATCGGCTCTTGGCGATTGGATGCTCATGGCGGCAATCGATGCGCTGATCGACGAGCATCGGTATCTCGCGAACTATCACATTGCGTGGTTTGCCGTAGTCGCTCGACGCGAGGGCTCGGGAGGGTTTGCTGGGTAAGGAGTTTTTGGTGATTCCCGGCAGTGGGTTCCAGCACCGGGCGACGTTGCAGGACTGTCAGCTTCGGACCGCGGTAACGGATCCGTGCTGGATACTGTGGCATAGGCCCGCCGGTCCCTCAGGGTGAATACCTGTCAAGTTGTGCTGTGACAAAATCATGATGACGCACCCAGCGGCGGGTGGAAGGCAACAACCAAGGAGCGGCCTCAGGTCTGCCCAGATTAGGTTGAGGTGAAGACATGACCGGAGATCCGTTCCCGTTCCCGGTTCCGGGAGTTCCGGCTATTCCGCCCAACTCCAGCGGAGTCCCGATCAAGGTGACGCCCGAAACCTTATTGCAAGCGCTTTATGGACCGTTATCGCCGCCGGTCGAGCCGAATACCGTTCCACCACCAGGACCTGCCCCCGCAGACCAGGCTCAATCAGCATTGGGTGCCTCCGGGAATCTCGGCGTTCCCGGCGACGTCGCGTCTAGCAGTCAGGAAGATCTGGATCGTCGGGCGCACGCGGCCGATGCCGCGCGGAAGTTCCCGGCTAACGAGGCTGATGCAGCACAGCAGTTCCAAGGCGTCGGCGCGCAGGCGGGCGCCCAGGGGGCTACCCAGATGATCCAACAAGTGGTGTCCGGCATTACCGGTGCCGTTGGCGGGGCGGTTGGCGGCTTCTTGGGGCCACTCACTCAGCTTCCACAGCAGGCGATGCAGGCCGGCCAGGGCGCAATGCAGCCGCTGATGAGTGCGTTTCAGCAAGCCCATGGCGCGCAGGGGCTGGAGGCTGCGGACGGGGCGCGGCTCGTGGACAGCGTCGGCGAAGAATCCGGGCTCGGCGGCGGCAGTGGCGCCGGGGGCATCGGTGGCGGGGGCGGTAGCGGCACAACCCCGACGGGTTATCTGGGACCGCCGCCGGTGCCGACGTCGTCACCACCGACTACTCCTGCTGGGGCGCCAACCAAGTCGGTGACGGGAACGCCTACCGGCGGTACGTCGCCCACACCGGCGTCGATGGGTGGGACCGGGATGCCGATGGTTCCGCCCGGCGCGATGGGCCATGGCGGTGAAGGGGGGAGCAAGGACAAGCCGGTCGAGAAGCGGATAACCGCTCCGGGTGTGCCCAACGGCCAGCCGGTCAAGGGCCGCTTGACGGCTCCGCCTAGTATCCCCGTCAAGACTGGCGACGGCAAACCGCCCGTTACCAAGTCGGCCCGCCGGATCGTGGTATTGCCGACCGACGGGGAAGCGAAGGAATAGCCCGATTGCTTTGGAGCTGAGCTGAGACCGTTCCTCGGCCTCACCCGACCCGCTCGGAAGTCGCATATACCTCAAATCAAACAATGCGGTGCGTGGGCGTTCGGGTTGCCCAACCCTGCACCTATTCCGGTCCGCCCCCAGCGGGCGCGGCGTGGTCTCAGATGAATCGTCCCGGGTTTCGTGCGCACTTCCTTTCTTGGGAAGGATGGCACGATGCCAAGCAAGTACGACGAGAACACCAAGGCCAAGGCGGTCCGATTGGTCCGTGAGCATGCCGACGACTACGACT
>NZ_UPHQ01000285.1 GCF_900566055.1 Mycobacterium innocens | reverse complement strand
GGGCGGTGCAGCTGCCACCGCCAGCGGCGTCGCCGGCAACGGCGGAACGGGCGGCGCTGCGTCCTCGAGCAACGGTGCCGTCATGTTCAGCGGCGGCGCCGGGGGTTCCGGCGGCGCCGGCGCCGGGGGTTCCGGCGGCGCCGGCACCGGCGGTGGCGGCGGCGGCGGCGCAAACGCCGGAACCAGCGCTGCCGACGGCAACGGTGGTCCCGGCGGCGCGGGCGCCGCCGGCGGCGCGGGCGGAACCGGCGCCCAGGACAATGGCAATCGTGGCGGCGCGGGCGGAACCGCCGTCTCCGGCGGGTTCGGTAGCCTCGGCCAGTCCGGCTGACATCGGCAGAGCCCGAGCAGCGCACCCAACGGTTGTTGCGGGTCAACCACGTCAAAGTGGATCCCGCCATCGTGCCCATCGCGTTTCACCGCAGCGTTTTCCGTCGGCTCGGCGTCCAAACCTGCGGTCCGCTTCGCCGCCTGCGAACGAAGTCGCGATCGGACCACCGTGCAGCCAGTCAGTGCAAGGAGCCGCCGTACCGTGCCCGATTCTCGGCCTCCGCTTCCTCGCGCAGCGCGGCGATCGCAAGGTTCAACCTGTCGGCCAGCTCTGCGTGCGAATAGCCGGTCATGACGCCCGGATGCAACGTCAACTTGAGCAACCGCCCATCCGAATTGGCGACCGCGTGAATATCTCCCAGATCCACGCTGTAGGTGACGGTTTCCGCCTGTGCGACAAGCGCTTCCCACTTGTCGGCCGCCTCGCTGAGATCACGAAGAACCGATTCGACGAGGTCTTTGTCGCTCAATTCCGCGCGATCACCAGACCCCGGCACCAAAACAGTATGTCGACGGCTCCAACCAGCGTCAATTCAACCGTCCGCCAACTTGACCGGCTATCGGCTGAGTTCGCGGAACCAGGCGAAGTGATAGTTGGCTGATACCGGGTCTCCGATAACCGCGCTTTCGGTGGCCGCCAACAACATACAGTTGAGCAACAGCGCGGGATCGACATTCGGGTACTGGGCCAGGACCTCATGCCTGGCGGTATCGAGATGCACTCGCAGTAGGTCGATTTCGTCTTCGCCGACGCCTCCGGCGACCGCGGCCTGGGCCAGCAGGTGCACCATTCGGGGCAGTCCGTCGCGCCAGCGGGTAGCCCCGCTCAGCTCCGATGCCAGGTTGTCCGACGCCGGTAACACGCGTGGCTTCGGCGAGGGCGTGGTCGAAGTGAAGTCACTTGTCCAGCCCAAGATGTCGCCGGGGCGATAGGTCGCCAGGCGCGCCGTAGTACCGATCAGCTTGGCGACGCCGCCGCTACGGCGCTGCGGCTCCAGCAACTGCACACCTTCGGGGAGCATGACCCCCGGCGGTACCCAGCCGTGGGCCAGGTCGGTGACCAGTACCGTCAGCCCGTCCGCGCGCTGCCCGACCGCCCAGTTCAGTCGCGGTTCCTGACGAGCCACGAAGGTCAGCAGCCGCTGCAGCCGTTCGTCGTCGGATTCGGGCGCGGCCACGCCCCGCGCCGGCGTCACCGATTCGGCCACGGCGATCTCCGCTTCAGGAGGCGCGGCCTGTTGGACTTGTTCCTTCTCGTGGGCGGCCGGTTGCTCTTCCCCCGTGGCGTCCGCAATGACAGGAAGCACTCGGGTGCTCGCCAGGTCGCCAGCGGCACCCGGCTGCTCATCCTTGATGGCGGGGAGCACCCGGGTCCGCTCCAGATCCGTCCCGCCCGAATCAGCGGTGACCGACGGACGCGGAACGACCGGCGGCGCAGGCTGTCCGCGGAGTTGCCGCAGTGTCGACTCGACTCGTCGCACCGCCCGCGCGCGAGCCTCGTCGATCACCGCCGCTTCGGCCGCGCGGCGGGCGGAATCAAGCATCACCGCTGACCTGAGCGTCCTCAACTCGTCGTTGGCAGAACTGACGATCCGGTCTAAGTCGGCTTTCAGATACGCTGCCAGCGCGGCAGTTTCGGCGTTGTTCGGCGACAGCTCGGCAGGCCAGAGCCCGCCGATCACCCACGGGGTGCAATCGGGGGGAGAGCTGAAAGCCGGAATCGTGAGGGATTCCTCCGTCGCTCTCCGCAGGCGCTGGCGCGCCGACCGCCTGCCGAAGATCGCCACCGGCTAAGCGTACCGGGACCCTGCGAGCCTCCACAGATGCCTGAATTGTGCCGGCTTCATGGCCTGGGTAGCGTAAAGCCATGGCTGATTCTGCGCTGCAGCAGCAACTCGACGAGGTGCGGACCTTGCTGTCCCGCGCGCGAGAGTTGTTCGGCGCCAATCCCATCGAACCGCCCACCGATATCGTCCCGGATCCCGAGACCGCCAAGACCTGGATGCTCTAGAGCGTCAGCGCCGGCGCCGGCGCAGTTGGTGCGCCAGGAGTTTCTCAATCGCCGCGTCGAGATCTTGGTTGGTCGGAACGCTGGCGGACGGCGTATGCCCGGCCGCGATGATCTCGTCGCGTACTTCCAGCAAGGCCTTGAGACAGGAAACGTCTGCGGTCAGCAGGATGCCCCGGGCCAAAGTCTCGGCATCGGTATCCATGGCGCCCTCACTCAGCGCGACGCTATGCATGTAGCCACCACGACAGGAGCGAACCAGGATGTGCCCGCTGGGGTGCACGGTGTCGAAAGCAGGATTGGCGTCCGTCATCGACCCTGTCATCGATCGGGGTCGACGACTCTGCTGAAGTCCCGTGCCGCGTCTTGGTCATGGCGTTCCCACATGGCGGCCGACGTCCTCAGGCTCTGGGCGATATCGGCATGGTCATCGGCTTGCTGCTCGTAACACTGGCGCCGCAACTCGAGGAGTTCACGGCCGGCGCCCCGAAGCTCGGCGAAGACCGGCCCGAGCGACTCCAGGCTCTCCAGGATCGCGGCATGCGACGACGGCACGGTGCGCAAATACTCCGAAGTCTGCTGATGATGGGCGGCGGCTTCACGTAAGTGCGCCGGCACCACATGGATTCGATCTGCCATCCGCGTCTCCTTTTGTGTGCCGGCGGTCAGGGCCGGCGGGGTCAGTATTGCGAAGCGGCCGAGGGAGCCGCCGGCCGGGTCGGTGTCGGTACGCCGGCCCGGGCCGGCCCGGTCGGAGTCGCCGTGGCGGGCGGATGCTCCCAGCCTAGAAAGCTTGGCCCGCCGATGCTGGAAACCTGTTGAATCTGGCCGTCGAGCAGTGCCTTGTTGCGGCCAAGCGCGAGCGCATGCCGATCGACGAAGAGGCCGATGTCTCCAGGTTCGAGCCGAGCCGGGTCGATCGGATCGGTGACCGCCGTGCCCGGCGGCGGCAGGGCAATTCCCTGCTGCTGGAACGCATCTGGGATCGGCGCTCCGCCGGCTGCGGCCTTGATGGCCGCTGCCAGTTGGGGGTTGGCGGCGGTGACCGTCTCACCGTTGGGCAACGTGACGGTCGTCGGACCGGTCGGTGGCGAGTCCGGCTTGTCCGGTGATGGTTGCGCATCGGTGTCTCCCTGGTCTGCCCGGTCTTCTTTGGGGTCATCGGGGTGGCCGGTTTGCTCGTGGTCCGGATCGCCGGAATCCAGTTCGGGTTCGTCGCGGTCGGCGAGTCCTGGTTCAGATCCCCGGAGTAATCCCGAAAGCGGAGACCCACCCCAACCGAGGCCGGACATCGGCGAGGTTGCCCCTGCCGGCAATCCCGGCATAGGTACGCTGCCGAGGTTGGGCATGCCGGGCATCGTCGGCGCCATCTGCGGCGCCGGGGAACTGACGCCGGGCAGCGAGGCGTCCCCGTCCGGCAACGCCGGATCGTCGAACAACAACGAATCGAGAAGAGGGTCGTCAGACAGCAGATCCGCCTGCTGACCGCCGCCATCGCCGGCCGCGCGTGCGGGCGTCGCCGGCCCCGGCCCGACCGCCCCGGGCTCGTTCTTCGAGGCGTTGTACAGCGACGTCCACGCCGCCATCAGGGTCGCCTTGGACGTGTCGTCGAGGCTGGCGTTGGCGACCACCTCACGGATATCTCTGAGCTTGCCGATCAGGAACCGCTGGAAATCACGGGCTCCCGCCGGTGTGTCCAGATCCGATCGCGTCCGGATCGCCGCTTCGGTCTCCTGCTGCAGTTGGTTGAGCGCGTCGCGACCCTCGACAGCGGTCAGGTGTGCGTTCAGGATCGCCGAAACAACTTGCAAGTCGAGCTGCGAACTCACCGAATTCTGATGTGCCAGAGCGGCTTCCGCTCCTACGATCGCATCGGCGGCTCTTGCCTGACCGCTATCCGGCGGTGCGGATGCAGATTCGCCCCGCTGCGGGCGATCACGCGACCCTGCCATGCCGCGTGACAGTACCCAGGCGCTCGGGTGCCCACAATTCACCTCGGCTCGCCGGTGCGCGGCTAACCCGCGGGGCCGGCATACTGCGCCAGCAATCGGCCCAGCACAGCACTTTTGGTGCGATCGAGCTCGCGGGCGTCGGCCACGATCGCGGTGATCTCACGTTGCTTGTCGAGCAGGAATCGCTGAAACTCGCGGGCTCCCACGGGGGTGTCGACGGCGAGCTCCGCCTGGTCCGAAACGGCACGGTCGATGTCGGCTGCAATCGCGTCCAGCCGACGGATGCTCTCCCGCATCGTGGCATGTGCGCTGGCAAGAGCCTCCGCCAGCGCGCGGTCGGCCTCGGCTATCGCCTCGTATTGCCGACCCAGCACCGCCTGCCGCGCCGCGATGACATCCGGCGACGATCCCGGTTGCTCCGACATGGGCTCAACCTTCCCATCCTGCCCGCCTGACCGGGCGCTAATCACTCACAGCGGTCTGCGGATCTGCACGTCGCTGCCCAACCGGCTGACCCGCACCGAAGCACCCGAGTACGGCGCCTCGACGACCAGGTTGTTGCCAATCGCCATCTGGACGTGTCCCGGATGCGGAAAGACGAGATCACCGGGGCGCACCTGGGAACGCGGCACGGCTATCCCGTCATGTATCTGTTGATAGGTCGTGCGGTCCAGGTGAACGCCCGCCTGTGCGTAGGCCCATTGGACCAACCCGGAACAGTCGAATTGGCTGGGCCCCGTCGCGCCCCACACATACGGGCAGCCCAGCCGTGACAACGCGGCCCGCACGGCGATCGCGGCTCGGTCGCCCACTGCCCGGCTGCCGCATCGCGACATCCGGTACCGCAGCGCGCGCAGCGCGGCCCGATGCCGTCGCGCCCGGAGGCGGGCCGACAAGACATGCGCTCGTTGCGCGCGCAACCGTGCGACGCGCCGACGGATGGCCTCGCGCTGGGCCATTGGCGTCACCGGGGTCACGGCCGCATCCGTGCGGGCCTCCTCGACGATGCTTGCGGTCACCTGGCGAGCCCGGTCCCGGTCCCGGTGCGCGCCGGCGATGACCGCGGCAACGGCCGCATCGGTTCGAGCCGCAGACCACAGGGCGTCCCTGCCGTCGGCTGCCCGGCGTTCATACCGACCCCGGGAAGCATCGATATTGAGCCCGGCGGCGCGGTGCAGCAGTTGCTCGTGGTGTGCGGTCTCGATGTTCAGCGTCGGTGGGAGACCACTTTGACCGCTGCCGTCGAATAGCCGGTGGGCGCGACTCAACACCTCGATTTCGGTGTGGCTCACCGGTCTAGTTCTCCGCCGCTGTGGTGTGTCTGGTCCGGGGCCGCCGTCTCCATGGCCTCGGCGGCCGCCGCTGCGTCCACGAAGGCCCGGACGCGGGGCAGAGCGCCCGGGGGGATGACTCCTCTATTGCGGATATCCCACATTTCGTCGGTGCTCACTCCGATCAGCGCAGCGATGACGGCTTCCGGTAGCGGTGACTGCGCGCATGCCCGATCGAATCGCGCGCTCAAGCTCGTCGACATCCGCTCCAGCAGCGTGCTGCGCATGGCCTCGAGCGCCTGCAGATGTTGCATTAGTCGGCCGCTGGACTCCGAACCGGCGTTGACCGCCACCCGCCAGGAGCTTGCCGCCAGCATCTCCGCCTTCACGCACTGTGAGACCACGGACAGAATATACGTCTCATATTCATTTGATGTCGTCGCCGGTAGTCTATCGATGACGGATCTGAGGGTATCGAGCTGGGCTTCGGCGTAACCCTCGAGCACATCGGTGTCACTGTGACGGTCGACCACCACGGTGCCGGGGCGTGGCGGCGACGTTGCCGCAGGCGGCTGGGCTGCCATAAGCCGCGCCAGCTCGGCATCGGGATCTGCGGCGACCAACAGCCGAGAATAGGTGCCGGGAGGCAGGCCCAGCCCGTTTTCGACCTTCTGAACTGTACCTTTATGCGGCTTGCGAGCGCCGCGCTCCAAATAGCTGAGCCCCATGATGCTGACGCCCGTTGCAGCAGCCAGGTCGGCAAGCGACCAGTCGCGCGACTCGCGCAGTGCGCGGATGGCCGCGCCAGCCGATTCACGGCTCACCGCAGGCTCCGGCCATAGCCGGATATTACACATGGCCGGCCCGTCTTCGCTTCGATATATGGTTTCGTCACGTTTCGCTTGCCAGACGCGCGCTCTTGTGTATACGCTTTTGCCTACGTTTCGGAGGAGAAGGAGACAACAGACATGGCTACCCCGTGCACAGGCAACCCGGAACTGTGGTTCGGCTACCCCGACGACGACAGCGGCGACGGCGCGGCGAAGGCTCGCGCCTATGAGCGGTCGGCCACCGAGGCGCGAATTCAGTGCCTGCGCCGGTGCCCACTGGCGCAGCAACGCCGGTGCGCCGCACGGGCCGTCAAGTATCGCGAGGAGTACGGCGTATGGGCCGGTGTCAAACTTCCCGGGGGCCAGTACCGCAAGCGCACGCAACTGGCTCAGGCTCACGAGGTACTGCGGCGGATCGCCGCCGGTGAGATCAATGCCAGACAATTGCCGGAGAACGCTGCTCTGCTGGCGCGCACCGAACGCGACGCCCGGCCGGTTACCGCGGTGGTGTTGCACCTGCCGGCGGCACAAGTAGGCCCGCGCTCCGCGGCGTAGCGGGACGACGAGGCCAATCAGTTTGCTGAGCTCTACAGCCCGCTGTTCTACCGCGATCTGATCGGCGATCCGACCGGCCTGTCGTTACCGATGTTCATGGAGGAGCTCTTCTGGGGGTGCGCCGGAATCGGCCTGGCGATCGTCATGCCCGCGTTGGCACTGTCGGCCATCGGCCAGGCCGCCTCCCCGGAGCAGATGCTGCAGTGGGCACCGGAACGTTTCGGCACCCCAGGTGATCTCAAACTCGCGGCGCTGGCGATCTCAGAACCCGAAGGTGGCAGCGACGTCCGCAATCTGCGCACCCGTGCCCGTCGCGACGGTGACGACTGGATCATCGACGGACACAAGATGTGGATCGGCAACGGGGGAATCGCCAACGTGCACGTGGTCAACGCCGTGGTCGACGAGAAGCTCGGCCACCGGGGTCAGGCGCTATTCGTCGTGCCCGGCGGGACGCCGGGACTGGAACTGGCGCGAAAGCTCGACAAGCTGGGTTGCCGCGCTTCGCACACCGCCGAGTTGCGATTCAACGGCATCCGGGTCCCGGGCACCAACCTGCTTGGCGGGCCGGAAAAGCTTGAACACAAACTTGCCAAAGCCCGCGAAATCGTTGCCGGTAAAAGCGTTCCAGCTCGGCGACTTTGGGCACTTTCGAGCAGACCCGCCCCATGGTGGCCGCCCAGGCTATCGGGATTGCCCGGGCCGCATTGGAGTACGCGACATCGTATGCCACCGAGCGCGAGGCGTTCGGCGGGCCCATCATCGACAACCAGGGCATCGCATTTCCACTGGCGGACTTGGCAACTCAGATCGACGCCGCCCGGCTGCTGACGTGGCGGGCCTCCTGGATGGCGGCCAATGGAGTGCCCTTCGAGCGGGGCGAGGGCTCGATGTCGAAGCTGGCCGCCAGCGCCGTCAAGGCCACCGAACGCGCCATCCAAACCATGGGCGGCTGGGGCTACATCACCGATCACCCGGTGGAAAAGTGGTATCGAGATGCCAAGCTGTACACCATCTTCGAATGCACCAGCGAAATCCAGCGGATGGTCATCTCGAACGCGCTCGGCGCTGCCGTCGGCGCCCCGCCGCTACATGTCGTGCTCGAACCGTCGGGCGGACCGCTGAACCGGATCTTCGGTCGGGGCACACCGCTGAGATCGCGCGCCGCCGACGCCGCGCTGTCGATGCAGGACCGGCTCCCCGAACCGGTGATGCGGGCGGCTATGAAGGTGCTGCGGCCGCCGGGCCGGTGAGCCGGCGTAGGGTCGCGGCAGCGGGCCGGACAGCGCACGACGAAGGGCGACGATGAGCAACCTCGAAGCCGCACCGACTGAAGTTGCCTGTAGCGCTTCACGGACCGCGGGTATCGAGGTGCTGCACCCGCGCGAGGTTCCACTGGGCGGACCACGAGCGATCCCGGTACAACGCACCCTGCCGCAGCGGCAGCGATCACTGATCGGCGCCTGGTGTTTTCTCGACCACTACGGCCCCGTGACCGGACCCACCGCGGGTATGGACGTCGCACCTCATCCGCACACCGGGCTGCAAACGGTGAGCTGGTTGTTCAGCGGCGAGGTGGACCACCGCGACAGCGCGGGTGTGCACGCGATAGTCCGGCCCGGCGAGCTGAACCTGATGACCGCGGGCGCGGGGATCTGTCATTCCGAAGTGTCAGTTCCCTCCGGCCCGGGTTCGGTCCTGCACGGCGCCCAGCTTTGGGTGGCCCTGCCTGACGCAGCGCGCCACACCGGGCGAGACTTCGCGCACTACGCGCCCGAACCGATTGCGCTGCCGGGCGCCCAGGCGCGGGTATTTCTGGGCGAGCTTGCCGGAAGCCGTTCGCCGGCACACACGTTCACGCCGCTGCTGGGCGCCCAGATCGATCTGGACTCCAACGCTGCGCTGGACGTCGACATCGACCCGGCATTCGAGCACGGGGTGCTCTGCGATGCCGGCGAGATCGAGATCGGCCCGACTGCGCTCGCCGTCGGCGACCTGGGCTACCAAGGCCCGGGTCGCACCACCTTGCACATAGCCAACGCCGGAGGCCAGCCCGGGCGGGTGCTGCTGCTGGGCGGCACACCCTTCACCGAGGAATTGGTGATGTGGTGGAACTTCGTCGGGCGCAACCACGACGAGATCGTCACCTATCGGCGGCTGTGGCAAGCCCGCGACGAACGCTTCGGCGCTGTCACGGGATACCAGGGCACGCTGGCTCGGCTGCCTGCCCCGCCACTGCCCGGTACCCCGCTGCTTCCCAGGCAAGCATCGAACCGAAAGGATGCCGGATGACCACCGACAAAACCGGTGCGGAGACCACGGTCACCGCCGATCAGGGCAGGTACACGATCGCGGTCGGGGGTAGAACCGTTGGCTTCGCCAGCTACCTCGACCGTGGCGGTCAGCGGGTTTTCGACCACACCGAAGTCGACCCGAAGTTCGGCGGTCGCGGGCTCGCGACCATTCTCGTCGAGAAGGCGCTGGAGGAGGCGCGAGCGGACGGCAAGCGCATCGTCCCGGTTTGCTCCATGGTCGTCACCGTGCTCAAGAAACATCCCGAATACGCCGACATCACCGACCCGGTCTAAGTGCGTGCGTCCGAGCCGTCGGAGTCCCACGTGGCCGGCAGCATCGGGCTGGTCGGACCGTCATCGAAGCTGTGGGCGGGCAGCGTGACCAATCCGGCCGCATCGGCGTTGCCCTTGGCCGCGGTGCCGCCGAAGCCGATCGCACCGGCCCCGCGGCTGGATGCGGCGGCGCGCAGGTCTGACACGTCTGCAGCGTCTTCAGGGAGGTCGTTCTCGGCGTCGTCGTCCACATCCATGAACTCGTCGGCGTACTGACGCTGCGGCGCCGTCGCCTTGCGTCGGCGACGAGCACGCCGTTGTTCGCGTGCCGAGACCGCCGCGGCCGGGGCGGGCACACCGACCGACGGTGCCTTAGCGCCGCTGTTATGGGTCAACGCGGGCGGGAAGCCTTCGTCAGGGTCGAAGCCGCCCACGGCATAAGCCACCGCCGCCGGAGCCGCCGGCGCGGCGGTCGCAGTGCCGGCACCCGCCGCTGCCGAGGCAGCCGGCGCGGCGACCGGAGCCGTCACGCTCGAAGTCACACCTACCGCCGGCCAGGCCACCGGGTGCGCGGCTGGCGCCACGGTCCCGCCGGCCCCACCGGCGATGTCACCCGCTGCGGCTGCCGCCGGAACCTGAACCATGAGCTGTTCGCCCACGCCGATCACTACCCGCAGAATCGTCCCCAGCAGCGGGTCGAGTATCAGTTGGGGATAGGTGAGTGACGCCGCGACCCAGGAGAAGGCCTGGTAGGCAACGGCGAACAGAAACGGCCCCCACGCGACCAACGCCTGCGACGGATTGGTCAAGAAATCGGTGATCAACTGCATGCCGTTGCCCACCGGGTCCTGCAAGAAATTGATGATCGGCGCATAGAGCTGCTCGACGTAGTTGATGTATGCCTGCAGCAGTTGCGAAGCCAGGTCCGCGAGGTTCAGTTGGTTGCCGGCGTCGGTGGCCGGCGCCAGGGCCGCCACCTGCGCGGGGTCGGCGGCGTCGCTGGTATCCGCCTTGAGTAGCGGCGGCGCGGGCGAGGTGGCCGGGACGGAGTCCGCCGCAACGTTCGACACCGTTTCATAGATGCTCATCGTGGTGGCGGCCTGAACCCACATGCGGATGTAATCCGCCTCGTTGAGCTCGATCGGTATCGTGTTGATCCCGAAGAAATTGGTCGCGACCAGCACACCATGCACAACGTGGTTGGCGGCCAGCTCGGCCAGGGTCGGCATGCTCGCCAGCGCCGCCGTGTAGGCCTGGGCGGCGACCTGGTGCTGTAGCCCGGCGGCAATGCTCCTGCCGCGGGCCTGCTCGAGCCACGCCAGGTAGGGGGCGTGCGCGGCGACGTACTCTTCGGCGCTCGGGCCCTGCCACGAACCGCCCTGGACCGCGTTCAGTACGGCCGCGAGTTCGGCGATCGCCGAACCGTACTCGGCGCTGAGCAGCTGGTAGGCGCCCGCGGCCGCCAGGAACGGCCCCGGACCAGGCCCACTGGACAACTGCGCGGAATGCACCTCGGGTGGCAATGCCATCCAGACCGGCGCCGTCATGACCTGTCCTGCCTCAAGACCCCGGCGCTGGCCACAGCGAACGTCGTCATCGGCTATCCCCCCGGCGCGTTGGCCCCTTCGGCCGTCCGGGTGCTGGACCATGCGCACGGCCGCGGGCAAGTGTTTCGCTACCTCACGCCTAGTAACCCGCCAGCGGATCGGCTAAACCGATGCCGACCGATCTGTGCGCGAGTCGCCGTCAGCGACAAGCACGCCGACCCCGATAACGCCGGCCCGGCTCAGGTGTCTTCGTCCTCGTTCGGCCGCGGGCGAGACCCGCTGCCCAACGACGGGCGCCGGGGGGCCTGGTGCCCGTAGACGCCCTCCGGATAGGCGGTCTCGGCGTGCTGGGTGAGGTCGACACCGCTCACCTCGTCCTCTCGGCTGACCCGGAAACCCATGGAGCGCTCGATCAGCAGGGCCAGCACGTAGCTGACCGTGAACGCGTAGAGAGCTACCACCACCATCGCCAGCGCCTGCTTGCCGAGTTGACCCATCCCGCCCCCGTAGAAGAGTCCCTTCGGGCCTTGGGTCATCACCGCGGTGGCGAGCAGCCCGATCAACAACACACCGACCACTCCGCCGACGAAGTGCACCCCCACGACGTCAAGAGAGTCGTCGTAGTTGAGTTTGAACTTCACCGCGATCGCGAACGAGCACACGACGCCCGCCACCAGCCCGACGACGGCGGCGCCCAGGGTGTTCACCGTGCCGCACGACGGCGTGATCGCCACCAAGCCGGCGACCACACCCGAGGCGGCGCCGAAGGTGGTCGGCTTGCCGTCCCGAAACTGTTCCACCGCAAGCCATCCCAGCATGCCCAGGCAGCCGGCGACCAGGGTGTTGAGGAAGATCGCGGCGGCCAGTCCGTTGGCGGCCAGCGCCGAACCGGCGTTGAACCCGAACCAGCCGAACCACAGCAGTCCCACGCCGAGGAGCACGAACGGCAGGTTGTGCGGGCGCATGGCTTCTACCTTGAAGCCGATGCGCGGACCCAATACCAGCGCCAATGCTAACGCCGAGGAACCCGAGACGATCTCGACGACCAGCCCGCCCGCATAGTCGAGCACCCCCATCTTGAACAGCCACCCGCTCGGTGCCCACACCCAGTGCACGATGACGCAATACACCGCCACCGCCCAGAGGGGCACGAAAACCATCCAGGCCGCGAACTTGGCCCGGTCGGCGATGGCGCCGCTGACCAGGGCGGCGGTGATGACCGCGAAGCTCAGCTGGAAGGTGGCGTACAGCAGTTCCGGCACCGACCCGTGCAAGGTCTGCGGGCTTATGCCGAGCATCCCGGCGTGCGCCAGTCCGCCCAGAAATCCGCCCGCGCCGCCATCGGAGAACGCCAGGCTGTAACCGACCAGCAACCATGCCACCGTCACCAGCGGTATGGAGATAAAGCTCATCATGATCATGTTGAGCACACCGGTGGTGCGGACCATGCCCCCGTAGAAAATCGCCAGCCCGGGCGTCATCAGCAGCACAAGTGCGGTGCTGGCCAGCAGCCATCCGGTGGCGGCGGGATCGATGTCCAACTCTGCGGCTCCTTCGATAGTCGTCAAAACTGCCGGCGCGCATTTTCGCCATGGACGGATAGACGGTAGACGCTGTTGGCGAAGGTGGCCATCGATGTCGCCGGTGCGTCAATTCGGGCCGATGCGACGGTCACCGTGACCGACGGCCGGGTCCTGACGCACCGCTGATATAGATCGGGGTGGTCCTTCACAAACGCCTCCGGAGGTGTCAGGAAGGGATCTGTAAGTGATTCCTTTTTGAGGTCCGTGTGTTGGCGCACGCGGGTTTCCTGACACGCCCCGGAGGT
>NZ_UPHQ01000321.1 GCF_900566055.1 Mycobacterium innocens | reverse complement strand
TGTCATAGTCGTCGCGGTGTTCCCGGACCAGTCGCACCGCTCTGGCCTTGGTGTTCTCGTCGTACTTGCTCGGCATCGCGCCATCCTTCCCAACAAAGGAAGTGCGCATAAAACCGGGGACGGTTCATAGGTGTGCGATTTGCTTTGTGAGTGTGGCGCCGGAGTTGCTGGTGACAGCGGCTGCGGATGGAACCGAGCGGAATTGCATCTGATTCGGAATTGCGCCGCATAGTGTTAACGGCACTGACCGGTTATCGGCGGGCGCGCAGACGATCATGGCATGGTTGAGTAACTGGCGGAACTGCCGAAAATCGACGGTTGCTATAAACGCATCCATGTTGCAGTATCTGCAACATGGATGGTGGCGGTGGTTTGGCGGGTTCGGCGCAGCTTGTGTTGGCGGCGGGGGTGCATCATCTTGATCCGCAGTCGGCGGTGTTCGAGGGCATGCTCAGTGGGTGGGCGCTGCAGCAGCGCACGCGCTGCCTGAAGTCGGCGACGATCACCTCGCGGCTGCGGTTGGTGCGGCCGGGTTAGCGCGTTTTGCAATGAGTACCCGTGGCAGTGGCAGTCCTGCGATGTCGAAGCTTTCATCGACAGTTGCCGCGATACCGCCAAACCGATCACCGTGGCGACTGCGCGGTTGTATGAGACCACACTTCGGATGTTCCTGGGTTACGTGACCGATCCGCGGTATGGGTGGACCGCGGAGTGCATGGACCGTTTTGGTGTGGCGCCGTCGCAGGTTCTGCATGAGTGGAACACGGTTGTCCATGTCAGTGAATACGAGGGTGATCCACGTCGACGTCCGTTGACCTATGACGAAGTACAAGCGCTGTTCGACGCTGCCGACGGTCTCGTCGACGAGATCCGTGCCCGCCGTTGTAAGGGCGCGTTGGCGGCGATGCGCGATGCGGCGCTGCTGAAAACGATCTATGCGTTTGGATTACGCCGCCGCGAAGCGTGAGGGTTGGACGTGGCAGATCTGCGCCATAATCCGAAGATTCCCGCGTTCGGCCGATACGGCGGCCTGTTCGTCCGGTGGGGCAAATCTTCTCGCGGCAGTGCCCCCAAAAGGCGCACGGTGCTGACCGTTCCGGATATGGACTGGATCGTGTCGATCCTTGAGCAGTGGCGCGAGGAGATCCGGCCGGCGTTCGGAGTCGGAGCCCAACCCGGACTGTGGGTCACCGAACGGGCGAGCCGTCTTTCGATGCGAAGCATCAACGAGGCGTTCACCGCTGCTCGCGATGCTGCGGGGTTGGAGCCGTCGCTGGACCTGCACTGCCTGCGCCACTCTTACGTCACTCACCTGATCGAGTTCGACTATCCCGAGAAGTTCGTCTCCGCCCAGGTCGGTCATGCTTATGCCGCGACGACGGCGATTTACACGGGCGTTTCCGACGAGTACCGCAACCGGTTGCCGCAGCGTGCCCTCGACCGCCATCCCGAGCTTTGGGAGAAATCATGATAAAGAAGATGGGCTATCGGTGGAACCTTCGCCAGATCATGGCCACTCGCGACATGTTCGCCACCACCGACCTGGTTCCGCTGCTGGCCGACAGAGGAATTCACCTGTCGCGTGAGCAGGTCTTCCGGTTGGTCACCACGACACCACAGCGGCTGAGCCTCGACACCCTTGCCGCACTGTGCGACATCCTGGATGTCGGCGTCGAGGACCTCATCGAGGTCACCGTCACCGACACACAGGTCGAGAAGAAGACCGCCGGCACGGCGAAGCCGACCGTGGCGCCGGCCGTGCGGCGCACCACTATCCGCAGGCCCAAGGGATTGTGACGGCTCGTACGCCCACGGCTGGGGGGCATAGCCCGGCCGACATCGCGGCCGCAGTAGCCCTCCAGCTGCCGGACGCAGATGTCGACCGAGTGGCTGCACAGATCGGCAGCCTGAAGTTGAGACCGGGGCATGCTCGCAGCTTGCTCGCGCATCTACAGACGCATCCCGACGCGCTGACCTCGGGCGCGGCGATCGGCCCGGCAGCGCTACGCAGGCTGCTGGATGTACTCGCCACCGAACATGCTGCGGTGCAACGGATACGCTGTCACCAGTGCGGGGAGCAGCGAGCGCTACCGTATCGCCGCGATGGCGCCAGCATCTGCGGCCGCTGCTACACCCAAACCCATGTGAAGGTCTGCGTGCGCTGTGGCGAGTAGCGCCAGCCCGTATTCCGTGAGAACGGCGGGGTGGTATGCACCCGTTGCGCCCAACGCGACCCCGCCCGCCACCGTCTGTGCGCTGGCTGCGGCAAACTGTCCCACGTCGCCTACCGGGTCGACGGTGAGCCGTTATGCCAAAACTGCGGACCGGGAAGGCTTCATACCTGTTCGTCTTGCGGTCGGGAAAACCAACGCGCTAAGACCATCACGCCGCAAGGACCGGTCTGTTCGGCATGCTATCGCCGAAGCCGCGAGCACAAATGCGTTCAGTGCGGGCGCACCACGGTGGAGGCCCGTCTCATCGACCGGGATGCAGGAACGTGGATCTGTCGGCGCTGCTGGGTTTCGCCCACGACCACCTGCACCAGCTGCGGTCAGCTCAAATCCATTTATCGGGGTATTGCGTCAGGTCGCCCAGTGTGCGAGGCGTGCAGGACCCGCGCCCGGGAGAAAAAGAACTGTGCTGTGTGCGCGCGGGCTGCCGCCGTCCACACCACGCTGCCGCTGGGGCCAGTATGCGGGCCCTGCTACCTACAGATTCGGCGCAGTCCGCGCGTGTGCGCCGGCTGCGGTCAGAGGCGACCGCTCGTCGGTGTTCGCGACGGGCATGGCGAGGTCTGCGGTCCCTGCTCCGGCGACACCCGCAACTGGATCTGCCAGGGCTGCGGACGAGTGGATCTGCTCATCGGCGGCAGCCACTGCTTGGCATGCACGGTGGCGGCGCGCGTCAGGCACGTGCTCACCGGCCCGGACGGACAGATTCCCGCGCAGCTCGGTGGTGTCGCGAGGCTTCTGCTCGAGGCCAACGCGCCCGAGGTGACCCAGGAAATCCTCAACGGCAGCCAGTGGATTCAGCTCCTCGGAGAACTCGTGGCCAGCGGTGAACCGATCACGCATGAAGTCCTCGACGAACTGGGCCCTAACGCGCATGCTCGTCACCTGCGCGAGGTTTTGGTGCGAACCGGAGCACTCGATGAGCGGGTGGATGGCCTGGAGACACTTGAGCACTGGGTGAAAAATCTGTGCGCCGATCTATCGCCGGGGAGAGCTGCGGTTCTGCGGCCCTACGCTTCCTGGTCGGTGTTGGCCCGCGCGCGGCGGCGGGGATCGCAGCGGCCGATGACGACCAGTGCATATACGAGCATGCAGAAGTATGCGCGGACGCGGATCACCGTTGCCAACCAATTCTTGAACTGGTTGGAGCACAACCAGATCGCACTCTCGCAGGCCACCCAGCACGACGTGGACAGGTGGCTCGGCCAAGGGGCGACCCCTCGGCGCCGGCTGCGCGATTTTCTCCGGTGGGCATACGCCCGAGGACTCGCGCCGGATCTCGAAGTCCCGTGGCTGGGTAGGGAAGGACTGCCCGAGCACGTGCTCGATGACGACGAGCGCTGGGCGCTGCTGCGGCGATGCTTGCGCGACGACAGCCTTCCCCTGCGGTTGAGGGTCGCGGGTGCTCTCGTCCTGCTCTACGGCCAGATTCCCTCGCGCATAGTCGAACCACCATCGACAGCATCACCACAAGCGGATCAGACACCTACCTGACCCTGCGCGACCAACCAGTCCTTCTCCCGCCGCCGCTTGCCAGCCTGATCCCCCAGCTAATTGCACTCAACGACCGACAGCAAGCAACAACTTCCACCACCAGAGCTTTTGCCTGGCTGTTCCCGGGAATGCACCCCGATTCACACCTGGGTGTTCGCGGGCATCCAGGGTGAGCACGTGGGGGTGGGGTTCCGGCGCTGGCGGTGAGCAGTGTGTGGGGTTGCGGTAACCCGATTTGTTGTTCGTGCTGCCGGGGCGGCACGGTGATCAGGTCAGTTGGTAGGCGACGGCCCTCCCGTCGTCTCTTCCCGGAGTGCTA
>NZ_UPHQ01000289.1 GCF_900566055.1 Mycobacterium innocens | reverse complement strand
CTGTGCTGCGGCGGCACCATCGGCCTCGGCGCAGCGTTCGATGCGCTTGTCGGTCAACCGGATTCCCGCCAGCTCGGCGAGCAACTCGGTGGCGGTGGCGAACGGCTCGGCGGCCGCGGCGCGGGCCACCATCCGTCGCAGCCCCGGTGACAGCGACGCGTCGGTGACGCCCAGGTCGTCGTCACGCGGCACGATACCGCGCCGGCAGGCCGCGCAGTGGTAGTAGGCGCGTCCCAGCGTGATCCGGCCCAGCACGGTGTCGAGGTGCTTGTCGCGGTAGCCGACGAACACCGCGTGATGTCCTTGCCCGCAGTCGATCCGCGGCCCGCGGTACCCGGTGTCGGCGGCCAGCAGTTGTTGCAGCAGCGAGGCGCCAAGCTGGGTCATCGCGGTGCGGATCGCCAACTCCACCGGGGCCAGGCCCGCGCCCGAGCCCAGTGCGTCGGTGGCGACCGCGGCCAGCCGGTCTACCTCGGCGGCGACCTCCGCCGCGACCTGCTCGCAGAGCCCCTTTTTTCGTCCCCCGTCGCGGCCGGGGGCGCCGAGGCGGCCGGATTCGGTGGGCGGGCCTCGCAGATCGCCTCATTGACCTCCACGATCTGCTCGCTCACCGCCGCAAAACGCTGATAGTTGGCCAACTCGGCGCGCACCTTGGCCACCTCCTCGGCCGAGAGCTGCCGGCCCTTGGTGCCCCGCCCGGCCACCGTACGGGTCCACAGATACCTGGGTCCATGCCCGGGGTGATCCGGTTGCGCACACGCGCAATTGGGTTTGCCGCAGCGGCGGTAGTTCTCGCTGATCGAGCCCCGCCGGAAATCTCCGGTGCCGGCCAGCTCGGCATACAACCACTCGCGCTGCTGTTCCAAGTCGCCCAGCGATGGTTCGGTCACCCTTTCCTCCAAGTCTGGTTGTTCATACCACAACCAGACTACACCGCCACCAGCATCACCCCCGTCACCTACATTCGTGTCGCACACCCGTGGCAGGTGCTCGACCGCACCCGATCCACGTCGCCAAAACCACACGATCTGCACCGCGGACGCACCCAAGACGACGCTTACATTGACCACCCAGGACAGCCCCGCCCGCGAAATTTAGTGCGCAGATCCGTCACCCCAAATCAAAAAAGCAACAGCTCAACCCGCTGCAGCTACGCTGCCTTAAAACGCCGTATGGCGCGGGTGGTGTTCCGCCCACCCGCATTCCGACGAAAACAACCGACTCCGGTCGGCGCGCCCGGTATAGCGCTGCAGTACATATACCGGCACAACTCGACGATGTCGATGCACTATGTGGCGCAACGCGAAGAGCACGCCGAGCAAGCATTCCTGGCGACCCGCAGGTTGAAAGCCGCCGTCACCGCGGTCACGTTATTCCGCGAGGACGGTGACGGCTTGCACTCGTTCGACCGGGCCGATCGTTTTCTGCCGCACGGCTATTGCCTGCTGTTGCCCCTGCAGACCTACGACAAGCGCAGCGCGTGTCTAACCTATTCGGATTCGTCATTGACACAAGCTATTTGGGACACACTGAAACGGCAACTCAACGAACCACCGCGCTCATCAAGCGCACCACCGAGCAATTCCAGAAGCGTCACGGCAAGCCGATGACCGACCACAACGTTTGGCTGGCCCCAACGCACCGCCGAGCCCAAAGCGCTGGTCAAACTCATCGCGACGACGAACAACATCTCCGCACGGGCCTGCCAGGGCGCGGGAAACTCCGCTACCTGAGCCGTGTCCCGTGAACAACATCCGCCAGCAGCGCATCGACGTCTTGAAGACCGCGGCCCGCCGCAAATCCGAAGAATAGATCCGATCAGCTGCACTCCGTCAGGTTCTCGAACATGCCCACGGCGAAAACCTTGGGCTTCGCCGCCAACTCGCTCGCGCGGGGACCACAGCCGCCAACCAGGCCGATCAGATCGCGGCCGATTGCCGTTGCGATCCAAGAAATGTCCTGGTCTGCGAAATTTGGGCCTTACAACCCAGCTTCCGTCAATCACTGGATGATCGAGACGGCTCAGTTCTTGTACCGTGTGATGCGCTCGAGTCCTCCTGGGTTTCCGGTTCAACCCGTGCACGTAGCGCGAATTCAACAGTGCGAGCATGCAAGTCGGACCATGGCCTCGGCTCGTCGGGCCGCGGTGGGACGGTTGCCAGCAGGCGGTGCCACCAGCCGACGTCCCACCACGTGCCGTTCTTAAACCCCACACGGCGAAAGATGCCAACTTTGCTGAAGCCCATGGCTTCGTGCAAGCCGACGCTGGCGGCATTGGGGAGCGCGATGCCGGCATAGGCGTTGATATAGCCTTGCGCAGCAAGGAGATTCAACAATGCAGTATAGATGTCGCGGCCATGGCCTCGGCGGTGAAGTGACATTTCCACGTATAACGAGACATCGGCACACCAGCGGTAGGCATCTCGCGACCGATGCGGGCCGGCATAGGCATACCCCTGGCGCGTTCACCGTCGGTGATGACCAGCCAGGGAAACCGGGCTAGGGTACTGGTCAACCTCGACCGCATGTCCTGGGCGCTGGGAGGCACCGTCTCGAAGGAGATCGCCGTGTCACGTACATACGGCCGGTAGATATCAGCGATAGCGCTGGCATCTTCCGGTGTCGCCATCCGAATCTGCACGATCACTCCTCTTCACGACGCCTCGGAGTTCGCCCGGCCTAACGATGCTCATTGAATCGCAGGGTCGGGGCTTCCCCACAGACTGCATACGGAACAATCGCCCGGTGAGCACACCAGACCCTGAGGCATTCGCTCGCAGCTGGCTTGACGCCTGGAACGCCCCCGACGTCGAGGCGGTCCTTGAGCATTTCTCTAATGACGTTGTCTTTACTTCCCCGATGGCTGTCCGGGTAATCAGCGGCAGCGACGGGATTGTGCACGGGAAACAGGCCCTGCGCGCCTATTGGATGACGGCGCTGCAGCGTATTCCCGACTTGCACTTTGAGCTGATTGGCGTGTACGCCGGCGTCCGCACCATCGTCATCAACTACCGCAATCACACGGGCACCTTCGTCGACGAAGTGCTGACCTTCGGCGAGGACGGCCTGGTCAGCGAAGGGCACGGTACCTACATCGCCGAGCTCCGCGCGCCGCAAGCCGATGATGGCTGTGCGTCGCCAATAGCCTTAGGTTTTGACCGACAATGAGCCGAAGACCATGATCAAAGCCTTCATGGACGTCGATATCCGGGTGGGTCGGGTGATCAGCGTCGAGGAGTTCCCGCGTGCCCGTAAGCCCGCGTACAAACTATGGATCGACTTCGGCGAGTTGGGAGTACATCGGTCAAGCGCGCAGATCACCGACCTCTACAGCGTCGACGA
Source organism: Mycobacterium innocens (assembly GCF_900566055.1). Classification (GTDB taxonomy): domain Bacteria; phylum Actinomycetota; class Actinomycetes; order Mycobacteriales; family Mycobacteriaceae; genus Mycobacterium; species Mycobacterium innocens. Next base: position 9,620 of record NZ_UPHQ01000289.1, on the reverse strand, counting down.
GCTGAAGAACCGCTTGGTGCTGGCGGTGGTCAACCTGCCACCGCGTCAGGTCGCAGATTTCGTATCTGAGGTCCTGGTGCTCGGGGTACCGACCGACGACGACGGCAATGTGGTGCTGGTCGGCCCAGATCGCGAGGTATCACCGGGCCTCCGGCTGCTCTGAGCACTTGTCGGCCAAAACGGCTCACATTCTCGGATTCAGAGATCAGGTCCCGTCTCGCACCGATGGACCGCAGAGCGCGCGAGCTTCCCCGCTTGGGTGGTCGAGGCGTCTTGGTGCGTTCAGCTAGGCGGCCTACCGAGCACTTGGACGCTGATCTGTGACGATGCCAGAGTGACCAAGCAACGTGACGAGTGCGGTTTCACCTATGACCTCGCGCAGGCCGGTACGGCCCCGGAGGACATTCGCGAGCGGGTCGCCGAGGTGGTGGCAATCCTGCGCGGCCACGATATCGACCTGCGGACCCGACGGCAGCCCGACCTGTGGTCTCCCCTGGAATACGGGTGCCATCTGCGCGACGTACTCCCGGTGCAGCGGGAGCGGGTCCTCGCAGCACGCCGTGTGGACCGACCGGAATGCCCGTCCATGGGACGCAATGAGCGGGTCGAGCACGACGGCTATGCCGAGCAGCAGCCGGAGGATGTAGCTCGTCAGCTCGCAGACGCTGCACAGCTGCTCGGCAATGTGCTCGCCCGATTGCGTGCCGACGACTGGGATCGCACAGTTGTCTACCACTACCCAGAAACCCATGAACGGTCATTGCGGTGGGTGGCGGTACACACCCTGCACGAGGCGCGCCACCACCTCCTCGATATTCGCCGCCAGACCTGATTGTTCCCGACGGGATCGGTTGACTGCGCTCTGCAGCTTGCGACACTGATGAACATGCTGCGGCCTGTCGACTACAACACTCGACTGCATCGCGGCTACGACCAGGGTAGGCGTCTATCTGAGCAGGCGGCTCGCTCATGGAGTGCCGCCGTGACCCGCCAGCTGCCGCCCCAGCGTCCTGTGACAATCGTTGAATTAGGCGCTGGCACTGCGAGATTCACTCAGTTGCTCGCCGATATTGCATCGGGTGTCGTCTATGCCGTTGAACCATCACAGCGGATGCGCGAAGTCGCCATGCAGCATTACCGCAGTGGCGTGTATTTCATAGCCGGCCGTGCCGAAGCAATTCCGTTAGCAACGGAAAGCTGCGACGCCGCGGCCATCTTCTTCGCCGTGCACCACCTGGCCGATCTGCATGCTGGCGCCCGCGAGATCGCGCGCGTCCTCCGGCCAGGTGGCCGGCTGTTGATCGCGGGTAGCTTTTCCGATCGCCTGCACCCCCGTGCCTACTACCACTACATTCCGCGCGCCCGTGAAATCGAAGAGAATCTCTTTCCCAACCTTGCCACCACCACAGAGGCGTTTGGCCGCGCCGGCGTGACGGTCATTGCCCTTGACGAAGTCGGCCACGAAGTCAGCGCCAGCCTTACCGCCTACAGCGCCAGGCTCACACACCGCGCGATCTCGACCTTCGAATATCTCACTGACGACGAAATTGACCGCGGGCTTGCCCAACTGGCCGCAGACGCCGCCGCGGAGACCAATCCTCAACCCGTCCACCACACCCACGACCTACTCACTCTTGAGAAGCGCTGTGCCACCAGGGACGTGCCAATCCGCCGCGCCGCCGGCAAATGCCTAGATTAAGGCCGCCGACAGCACTGGACGATCGCCGGCATGCTTAACTCAGGCACGCCAACGACAGGCAACCCTGCCAGAGGAGAATCGCATGCAGCACTGCGTCACCGCGACGTTCCCCGGCTGCTGTCGGTCCGGGCGGGAGGGCTGCGCGTGTGAAGATTAACCCTCTGTACGGCCCAGCGTTCTACACAGTGATGTCTGTGCTGTTCCTGGCCCTGTTCGTACTGAATGTATCTCGAAGCCACGGCACGGCGCTGGGCCTGATCAGTACCGGGGGCCTCGCCGTGTTGGTGGGCTATATCGCCTACCGGGTGTGGTCCGGCAAGCGCCACATGAACCGAAACTGACCCCTCCGAAATACCCATTGGCGCCCGGGAGTCACGGCGCACATTACGGATTCCTTCGATGGTCGTCACCGGAAGATTGCTCGGTAAGCTGGCGTGGTTGGTTTTGAAGTCGCGGCAGGGGGCACGGCGCTCCTCACCGGTGGCGTAGTCGTCGCAGTACCTGTCAAGCAATGTTCGCCAGTGCCCACCTGCGTCCGACCGTCAACACCATGACCAGGGGCTGACAACGATTGATCTCCAGTCTCTTGTAGGCCAATACCGCGCTACGCGACGGGCCGATCCTCTGCGCCGCCAGCGTCACCATTGATCGGCTTGTTGTCGACGCGCTGCGCTTCGCGAAAGCGACCCGCTCAAGTCTGCGGCCATCCTCCACGACGCTCGCGCGGGCGACACCGTGGCCGCGACATCGCGTCGGGCACCCCCAGATTCGACCCACTCGATCGAAACGGGACAAAAATTAGAACCTGTTACAGTTCACCCACAACGCGCAACCCGAGTGGGAGTACTGGCATGGCTGGTGACAAGTCGGCGCGCATCTACGAATCCGCCGATGTCGTGGTGATCGGGTTCGGCGCCGCAGGTGAGTGCGCAGCCATCGCCGCTCGCGAACGCGGCGCCGACGTCATCGCGCTGGACCGTGCCAATGGTGGTGGTGCCACGGCGATATCGGGCGGGATCATCTACGCCGGCGGCGGCACCACGGTTCAACGGCAGGCCGGGGTCAACGACACCCCCGAGCAAATGCTGGCCTACCTTCGCCTCGAAGTCGGCGACGCCGTCAGCCCGGAAACCCTGGAATCATTCGTGCGCTCGAGCCCCGGCATGATCGACTGGCTGAGCAGCTACGGGGTGCCGTTCAGCCCCGCATTGTGCCCCTACAAGACCTCGTTTCCGAACAACCGCTACTACCTTTATCACTCGGGCAGTGAAAACGCCGGCGCGTTCCGCTGCCACACCCCGCCCGTCCAGCGCGGGCATCGCGTCAAGGGCAGCGGCACCTCGGGTCGCAAACTGTATGCCCCGTTAGCCAAAGCCGCTCTGGCCCTTGGTGTTCGGTTCTGGCCTCATACCACGGTGACGAACCTGATCCAGGATTCTTCCGGCCGGGTGACCGGGGTGGAAGCACTGACGATGCACAATGCGCCACCGCGGATCCGGCGGCTTTATGCGGCGATGGCCGAGCTGTCAGCCAAACCGGGCATCTACTACCCGCCGCTGCGCCGCCGGCTGGAGGGACGGCTGCGCAGGCTGGAGCGGCGCTACGCCGAGCCGGTGCGGATCGACGCACGCCGCGCGGTGATCATCTGCGCCGGCGGCTTCATCGCCAACACCGACTGGGTGCGACGGTTCGCTCCACAATATCTCGGTGGTCTGCAGCTGGGTACCAGCGGCGACGACGGCAGCGGCATCGCCCTGGCGCAGCGTGCCGGAGCGGTCACCGACCGGATGGACAACGTCTCGGCTTGGCGTTTCATCACCCCGCCGAGCGCGTTCATCGGCGCGATCATCGTCGACAGGCGCGGGGATCGCGTCATCGACGAAAGCCGCTATGGAGCGGCGGTCGGGCAAGCCATGATTCGACAGCATCAGGGTGCCGGCTGGCTTCTGGCCGATGCGGCGTTGATGCGGGAAGCCCGTCGCCAAATGATCAAGCAGCCGTTGTGGTTTCAGCGTGCCCAGGTTGCGGCGCTGATGCTGGCCGACGCGGTCACCGCGCCGTCGCTGCGCGAGGTCGCGAAGGCGGCCGGTATCGATCCCGACGGCCTGGTGGCCACGGTCGCGGCGCACAATACCGCGATCGACACCGGCGCACCGGACCCCGCCGGAAAGCCCGCCGAGTTTGTGCGCCGGATCAGCCAACCGCCGTTCACCCTGCTCAACATTTCGGTGCGGCCAAGCCTGCTCAACCCGACACCGATGCTGACCCTCGGCGGTATCCGAGTCGACGAGCGCAGCGGAGCCGTCGTCACCGAATCCGGTGAGCCGATTGCCGGGTTGTTCAGCGCCGGACGCACCGCAGCCGGAATCTGCTCCAATTCCTACATCAGCGGGCTCTCACTGGCCGACTGCGTGTTCTCCGGGCGCCGCGCCGGAACACATGCCGCCACGACGTCGGCAGCGCAGAGCCCGCGTTGACCAGTGACAGGTGCCGTCGCGCTGGCCGGGCCGCCGAAGGGCGACCGACGTGGGATTACTGTTCACCGGCGCACCGAACACTTCCCGAATGATTTTCGGCACAATGGAGCCGCGATACTGGTTAGGCGCCGATCCAACGCTGAGCCCTCGAAATCCGACCAATAGCGACGCCGGGAGAAACACAGATGAGCGACGAGCAGCCGACCATCGTCTACACCCTGACCGACGAGGCGCCGCTGCTGGCGACCTACGCCTTTCTGCCGATCCTTCGCGCCTTCGCCGAGCCGGCAGGCATCAAGATCAAGAGCAGTGACATCTCCCTGGCGAGCCGGATCCTCGCCGAGTTTCCCGACTACCTGACCGAGGAGCAGCGGGTACCGGACGATCTGGGCGAGCTGGGACGGCTGACGCAGCTACCGGAGACCAACATCATCAAGCTGCCGAACATCAGCGCCTCGGTACCGCAGTTGGTGTCGGCGATCAAGGAACTGCAGGGCAAGGGCTACAAGCTTCCGGACTACCCGGCGGATCCCAAGACCGACGAGGAAAAAGACATCCGCAACCGCTATGCCAAATGCCTGGGCAGCGCGGTGAATCCGGTGCTGCGGGAGGGCAACTCCGACCGTCGCGCACCCAAGGCCGTCAAAGAGTATGCGCGCAGGCACCCCCACAGCATGGGTGAGTGGTCGATGGCCTCGCGCACCCATGTCGCGACCATGAAGCACGGCGACTTCTACCACGGCGAGAAGTCGATGACCCTGGACCGGGCGCGCGAAGTGAAGATGGAGCTGGTGACCAAGGGCGGCGAGACGCTGGTGCTCAAGCCCAAGGTGTCGTTGGGCGAAGGCGACATCATCGACAGCATGTTCATGAGCAAGAAGGCCTTGGTCGAGTTCTACGAGGAGCAGATGGAGGACGCGCGCAAGACCGGCGTGATGTTCTCATTGCACGTCAAGGCGACGATGATGAAGATTTCGCACCCCATCGTCTTCGGCCACGCGGTGCGGACCTTCTACAAGGACGCCTTCGCCAAGCACCAAGAGTTGTTCGACGAGCTGGGCGTCAACGTCAACAACGGGTTGGTGGACCTCTACAACAAGATCGAGTCGCTGCCGGCGTCGCTGCACGACGAGATCATCCGGGACCTGCACGCCTGCCACGAACACCGCCCCGAATTGGCCATGGTCGACTCGGCCAAGGGGATCTCGAACTTCCATTCGCCCAGCGACGTGATCGTGGACGCGTCGATGCCCGCGATGATCCGCGCCGGCGGCAAGATGTGGGGCGCCGACGGGCGGCCCAAGGACACCAAAGCCGTGATGCCGGAGTCCACCTTCTCCCGCATCTACCAGGAGCTGATCAACTTCTGTAAGACCAACGGCGCCTTCGATCCGCGAACCATGGGCACCGTGCCCAACGTCGGGCTCATGGCGCAAAAAGCCGAGGAGTACGGCTCGCACGACAAGACTTTCGAGATTCCCGCGGACGGCGTCGCCAACATCGTCGACCTCGACACCGGCGAAGTGTTGCTCACCCAGAACGTGGAAACCGGCGACATCTGGCGCATGTGCACCGTCACCGACGCGGCGATCCGCGACTGGGTCAAGCTGGCCGTCACCCGGGCCCGCAACTCCGGTATGCCGGTGCTGTTCTGGCTGGACCCGTACCGCCCGCACGAGAACGAGCTGATCAAGAAGGTCAAGCTCTATCTGCAGGACCACTACACCAACGGACTCGACATCCAGATCATGTCGCAGGTGCGCGCCATGCGGTACACGCTGGAGCGCCTGATCCGCGGGCTGGACACCATCGCCGCTACCGGCAACATCCTGCGCGACTACCTCACCGACCTGTTCCCGATCCTGGAGCTGGGCACCAGCGCCAAGATGTTGTCGATCGTTCCGCTGATGGCCGGGGGCGGCATGTACGAGACGGGGGCCGGCGGTTCGGCGCCCAAGCACGTCCACCAACTCGTGGAGGAGAATCACCTGCGCTGGGATTCGCTCGGCGAGTTCCTGGCAATCGGCGCCAGCCTGGACGACATGGGCGCCAAGACGGGCAACAAGAAGGCCAAGATCCTGGGCAAGACGCTGGATGCCGCGATCGGCAAGCTATTGGACAACAACAAGAGCCCGTCGCGCAAGACCGGTGAGCTGGACAACCGGGGCAGTCAGTTCTACCTCGCCATGTATTGGGCGCAAGAACTTGCCGCCCAGAACGAGGACCAGCAGCTACGGGAACACTTCGCAACCCTGGCCGATGCGCTGGCCAAGAACGAGGAAACCATCGTCGCCGAACTCGCCGCGGTACAGGGCGAAGAGGCGGACATCGGCGGCTACTACGCGCCGGACCGGGAGAAGACCACGGCGGTGATGCGGCCGAGCAAGACGTTCAACGACGCGTTGGCGGCCGCGCACGGCTGACATACTCGTGCGCCGCAGGCAGTGCGGCCACTCAGGCTCGGCCGGCCGGGCGTCATCGGCGAAACAGGTGCAGCAAGATTGTCAGCACCACGCTGCCGACAATCGAGATCACCAGCATCGAGACCACCGGGATGTAGATGCGCAGGTTTCCGCGCTCGATTCTGATGTCGCCAGGAAGCCGTCCGACCCACCAGAGGCCGCCGACCCACGTCAAGACACCCAGCACCGCGATGATGATTCCGCCCACCACGATGAACGGACCTACGTTGCGGCCCATTGGACCTCCCACCCGATAAGTCAGTCGCCAGCGATCATAACCGTCCTCCTCGTTGGCTAGGCTAGGCACCCACTCACGTTGCGCGGCATGGGACCAAAGGCCCTAGGACCTCTGCGCGACCAGACCTACCATGGGCAGATCTGAAGGGCCTACTGCGCGAGGATATTTCGTTCGCCGGTAATCGCTCCTCCGCCGAGAAAGAAGGTTGGTCATGGCGGTCCTTGATACCGTGCGAGTGTTCAACAAGCATGTGCTGAATCCGGCCATGATGCTGGTGGCTGGCCGAAAGTACTGGTACGCCAGCATTATTGAACACACCGGTCGACACACTGGCAAGGAGTACGCCACACCGGTGGTGGCCGAACGAGTAGACGACGGTCTCATCATTCCGTTGCCCTACGGCACAGACACCGACTGGCTGCGAAATGTCTTGGCCGCGGGGCACGCCACTGTTCACGTGCACGGAGAAACGTATGAGGCAGTTGATCCGCAGATCCTTGATGCCGCGGCTGTAGCCGGGCAGCTGGCCCCTAACCCTAACCGGAAACGTACTTTCGATCGGTTCAACGTCAGGAGCTATCTGAAATTGGCGCCCGCGGCCACGCCGCCCGCGCCGAAATGATTCGGCTCCGGCAGGATCAGCGCAAACATCGCCGGCCATCCCGGACGACCCATTGACGAGCGCTGAGTCGATAAAGCGCTTCACCGACCCGTATGGCAATAAGGTTCTGGTGGAAGGCGTCCAGAACCACACGACGCGTGTCCGGGCGCCCGGTGAACGCCGTCAGCACAGCGAGGAGGAGCAACGCCGCCGCAGTGACGCGGTAGGTCCAGCGGCGGTGGCCGTCCCATCGCCGACTGCGGTGACCGTGATGATCAGCGCGGCAAAGGACCACATGGTCACCGCTTCGGCCAGCCACTCTTGAACCAGAACCCGACGGTTGTCTGCGGAGATCTCACCGAATCCCGCGACAACGGCCCGGGTCGGGATCGCGTGCGAAACCCCCCATAGTCCAACCAAGCCCGCGCCGATGTACGCCAGAACCTCTGCCATCAAGCCATGGTCCGATTGTGACGTGATGCGCGGTAGGGCCGTTCGGCCCGTCGCCGCGGGTGTAAGGACGACACGCGGGTGCGGCCAAACTCGATGACACGCCGCTTGACTGTGTCTACGGCAAAGCTGGCCGCCGTAATCGTCACCGCAAAATCTCCGCCCGAAACCCCCATCGGGCGCACCAACGTCGCATCACCCGAGGCACTCGCGGTGCCGTCGAGGGCACCAGCCATGATGGCCTTGTGGGCATCGAGATCCGTGTTCTCGACAGCGAAGACGACCTCGTCGCTGCGGCTGGAATTTTCCGCGCCGCCATGGTCGGGTTGCCACCCCCGCCGGACCTGCCGCCAGGCCAGCTCACCACGCTGTTCGAGCCAGGCCGTACGGTGGGTGCTTTCGTCGGAAGACAGCTGGTCGGCACTGCTGATGCGGTCACCTGCGGACTGACACTTCCAGGCGGAGCGGTCGTGCGGCACGCCGCCGTGACGCACATCGGGGTGCTGCCGTCGTACACCCGTCGAGGTATCGCCACCGAGCTGGTCCGTCATCAGCTGCACGACATCGCCACCCGGGGAGAGGTGGCCGCGACACTGCGCGCCTCCGAGGCGACGATCTATGAACGGTTTGGCTACGGCGTGGCGAGTTCATCGCAGAGCGTGGAGGTGGATACGCGACGGGCCGCGCTACGTCCAGGCGTCGGGACCGGCGGGCCGGTTCGGCTGCTCGACACCGCGCAAGCATGGGACGTGCTGCCTCGAATCTACGCCGGGAACCGCTCGTACCGGCCGGGAACCGTTGAGCGCGCGCCGGTTTGGTGGCGGGGCCTGCGGCTGCGCGCCGAAGCATACTCTGGGCCTTGGTATATCGCGGTGCACGGTGAGCCCGGGGCGGAGTCTGGCTTCGTCCGCTACCGCCCCCTCGACACCGAAAGCTGGTTCGTCAGCGAACAACGCACCATCGCGGTCGAGGACTTCTTCGCCCCGTCAACGGATGCCTACCTGGGCCTGCTGCGATTTCTGTTGAGGCTGGATCTCATTGACCGCGTGATGTTCTGGATGCTCCCGGTTGACGATCCGTTGCCGTGGTTGCTTGTCGACCGGCGGGCCGTGAAGGTCACCCGGATATACGACGAGACGTGGCTGCGTGTCGTCGACGCGCACCAGGTGCTTTCGACACGCCGATATGCGGGCGACGGCTCCGTCACCGTTGCCATCAACGACCCTGCCTTGCCGAGTAATTCGGTCAGCTTCACTATTACCGGCGACGGCGCCGAACCGACTCAGCGGCGTCCGCAGCTACACATCTGCGTCCACGGGCTTGCCGCCGTTTTGCTCGGGGGCGCCACTTGGCGCAGCCTCGCCGTGGCCGGGCTGGTCCGAGCCGACGATGCAGCCGCACTTGCCACGGCCGATCGGCTGTTCGCGGTGCCGGAGACACCGCATGCCGGATTCTTTTTCTGAGATGCTGACGGGACATCTGCGGTCTCGCCGTCTATGGCCACCGCGAGCATCCTGGCCGACAGGTCAGGACGCGTGCCGCATCCTGCTTCCACCACGAACTAGATGAGTAATTCCCAACCTTGGTCAGTGGTCGTAGGCGATCAGTGACCTCTTGACTGGGCTGTTGATCTTCCAGTTGTGCCAGATCACAGCGGCAAGGGCGAGGAGGCGCTGGGCGACGCGGGCGTAGA
>NZ_UPHQ01000290.1 GCF_900566055.1 Mycobacterium innocens | reverse complement strand
TGTTGCCCGGCACTGAAGATGAACACGACGGCGTCACTCTCGGTGAGGACGAACAGAGGCAGTTGGTGTGCATGCTGACGCGGTCGTGGTCATGGTGCCGGCAGCGTCGCGATGTTGGTGTTCATGGTGGCGGTCGTTTTCGGGCATGCCGAACTGCGGGCCTGGCGACAAAGCCAGGCCCCGGGGAGGCCTCAGCCGGGTGGGGCCAGCAGGCGGCCGCGGGTGTAGAGCCCGATCAGGCTCCATGGCGGTTCGGCAATGCCCAGGCGCTGGCGCGTCCACCAGGCCGCGGCGGCGAGGATGGTTAGGGCGTCGCGCAGCAGGTTGCCGGTAGTGGTCAGCTGGTTGAATGCGTCGGCGTCGAGCTGGATCAGTTCCTGGGCGCCGCGTTGCCACAGCCAGTTGAGATGTCGGCGGTCACGGGCACGGCGGCACCACCGGCGCACGGTCGAGGGCGAGCGACCAAGCGCGGCGGCGATCCGCCGGTATCCCAGGCCTGCGGCTTTGCGCGCCAGCGCGGTGCCGATGACGTCGGTGGTATCGGCGCGGCGTGGCTGCAGCGCTGCTGGCAACAGGATCTGGGTGGCTCCGCACTCGCCGCAGCGCGCCCGCCGGGGCCGCACGTCGACCGCGCCCGAATCGAGTCCACGGACACGACGACGCAGGCCGTAGCCCCACCGCGCCAGGGTGCCGGCGCATCCGCGGCGGGGGCAGTGCATCGTCGCGTCGGTCAGGGCCTGCTCGGCCGATTCGGCGGTGGCGACGATGATCATCGCGCGCTCTGGCGGACATGAGGCACCAGCGTGGTCTATCACGTCATCACCGGGCAAGGGGTCAAATCGTGTTGGCGCTAGCCAGGTTTCCGGTCGGCTCTGCCCAGTGGCTTGGCTCCGTTGGCCACCGTCACCGTGATGACCGGCCCGACATCAGGCGGTTGCCGCTGCCCGCCAGGACACCGCTCGTCGTCACCATGCCGCCGCAGACGAAGCGACTGCCCATCCTCATCCAGAGTGACGCGATCAACCCCATACCGAGTGCCCGTCAACA
>NZ_UPHQ01000291.1 GCF_900566055.1 Mycobacterium innocens | reverse complement strand
GCCTGCATCTGATAGGTGCACTCCTTGATCGATTCTCGAACGCTAGCAAACATCGATTATCGTTGAGGCAGTGCACCTTTCACGTTCACGACACACCTCAGCACCGAATCGCGTGAACTATTGAGGCCTACTTATCAGTGAACGGTGCACCAGCGGCGCGGACACCTGATCAGAACAGGACTGTTGGTAGGTCTATCCACAGGCCCGGCGCCGGGCTGCCGGTCGCCGTTCGCCGGCTTGGCCCGGAGACCCTTTGTCTTCCTAGACGAGCCTGAATGTTCGGGCAGATCGCGGGTGCCGGTTCGTTGTCGCGGTGACTCCTGTGGACCTTCAGGACCTTGAGTCCTCACCGTGACGACCTGGTGGAACCCGGACAGAAACCGCCATACATATCCCGGCGCGATGTAGTCCGCGACAATTTGAAGTTAACATCGACGACGCTCTGCTCACATGTCGGCTACACACCGAGGGCCGTCGGCGCCCGCGGGTGACCCGACCCGTTCGCGTGCCTGCAAGTGCCCAGAACAGGTCAGGTGAGCTGAACGACGCGAACCCGCCCCTGAACTGAGGCCGAATCTATCGTGAGCCGGCCACTCCATGGTGTACCCTCAGCGGGTATGAGGAGCATCCGATGGTCATCGGATGACCGACGTGTCGAAGCATGTGGACCGCCGCGATTGCGCTTTGCTATCGTCGTGGCGGTCGCCGTCGCAGCATTGACGATCGTTGGTCACTGCGTGCCGGTGCGCGCGGCTGCTTCAGCCTTTTCGCCGCAGCAACAACTGTCGATTGCCTCGCTTCCTGTACCAGTCCATACCAGCGCTGATCAGCCTCAGCTTGCGCAAGAGCGGCCGATCTGCAAGGCGTCCAAGGTGTTCGCGATTGATGCGATACCAAAGGTGGCAGTGCCTGCGCTGGTCCTACTCGGCGTGGCCCTGGCGGCGCTGGCAGCCAGGGGGTGGCTGACTCAGCTTGCGGCACCGGCGGGGCGGAGCCCTCCACACCCATGTGTTGCCATTCTCTCCGGTCGAGATCTTCTGACTCGGTACTGCTTAGCTCGTCGCTGATTGGTCAGCGTCAGGCCATGGTGCTACGCCACGGCTGGTGACATCTGCCCATGTCGATTCCGGCGCGGTAGTCGCGCCCTGATCTAAGCCGATTCACATGAATCATTCACTGTTTGAACACTTATCCGCATGTATGAGTGTGTCCGAGCTACCCGGCTTCTCACGGCCAAGCGGTGGAGAGCGTCATAGACTCCTCAGCCGAGGTCGATTCAGCAGATTCACACCCGCGGTAAGCGCACGCCGGTCGACGACCACAGGGCTATCCAGGCGTGCGACCCGATGGAAACAATCGCCGGCAGCTCCGGTGATCCACACTCACGCAACGCGCCGGCGGGTGGGGGCTGGTCCGTCACGGTCAGACGCGCTTGCGGATAGCTGCTGATCGACTTCCCGATTCCGTCGATCGTCCAAACCCCTCTACATGGTCAGATCGTCCGCGCCATCGGGAAGTGAAAGCATCCTCGGCGGCGGAGCCTAAGTCTTGAAAGGAGATTACAAATGTCTTTTGTAATAACACATCCGGAAACAATGGCGTCGGCGGCCGGTGATCTAGAGAACATCGGCGCGGCGATGGAAGCCGGAACTGCGGCGGTCGCAGTCGCGACGGCCGCAGTGCTACCGGCCGCCGCTGACGAAGTTTCGACGTTGACGGCGGCCCAGTTCGCCGCGCACGCGCAGTTGTACCAAGCAGTGGCTGCCCAGGCCACAGCGATTCACGACCAGTTCGTCGCCGCCCTGGCGACTAGCGCTGGGTCCTATGCCGCCACCGAGGCTGCCAATGCGGCCGCGACCGGCTAACGCGGCGGCCTGTAGCTGAAGGGATATGCGAATGGATTTCGGGGCACTTCCGCCGGAAGTCAATTCGGCCAGGATGTATTCGGGTCCCGGCTCGGGGCCGATGCTGGCCGCCGCGACCGGCTGGGATGAGCTGGCCGTTGAAATGAGTTCAGCCGCAACATCTTATGCGGCGGTAGTCGCACGGTTGACTGGCCTGTTCTGGTACGGCCCGGCGGCGACCTGGATGGCGTCGGCAGCTGCGCCCTATGTGACGTGGATGAGCACGACCGCCACCGCAGCAGAGCAGGCCGCCGACCAAGCCCGTGCCGCAGCCGCCGCATATGCGGCGGCCTTTGCTGCGACCGTGCCCCCACCGGTCATCGCGGCCAATCGCAGCTTGTTGATGGCCCTGGTTGCCACAAACATCTTCGGGCAGAACACGCCGGCGATCGCGGCCACCGAGGCGCAGTACGGGGAAATGTGGGCTCAAGATGCTACGGCTATGTATGGGTATGCCGGTTCGTCAGCGGCCGCGTCGACGTTAACGCCTTTCGCGCCGCCCCAGCAGGTCATCAATCCGGGCGGTTTGAGTGCCCAGGGTGCCGCTGTCGCCCAAGCCATGGGCGGTTCGGTGGCAACCGACACACAGGCCGCCCTCACGCAGCTGACGTCGTCCTTACCCACCGTGTTGCAGGGACTAGCTTCACCCCTGTCGTCGAGTTCGCTTACCTCGACGCTGAGTTCGATGAGCCCGATGCTGTCGGTGACCAGCTCGACCGCGTGGATCGCCAGCGCCGGCCTGTCGGCCGGGGAGAAACTCAAGGGCCTGCTCCCCGCGGCCACCAGCGCGCTCGCACCAGCAGTTGCCGAAGGGTTGGCTACTGGGCCACTCGGATCAGGCTTGGCCGGCTTGGCAAACTTCGGCGGCGCCGGCACGGCGGTGTCGGCGGGCATGGGGCAGGCGGGATTGGTCGGGTCGCTGTCGGTGCCGCAGAGTTGGACGACCGCCGCCCCGGCCAAGGCGGCCGCGGCACTGACTGGCACCGGCCTCAGTGCCGCTCCGGCCGCCGACGCGGCTGTTCCGGGCAGCATGTTAGGTGGGCTGCCACTGGCAGGTGCAGCCGCGCGCGGCGTAGCCGGGATTGTCCCCGATGCCCGGTTCCTGGAACGCCCCCCCATGGTGCCTCGCTGGTCAAACCTGGGATAGCACAAGACCGCCACTGAGTCCCGCCAGTACCGCGGTTGCGTAAGCGTGCTGCGCCGACATGAGCTTCCAACATCTCCGTCGTTGGACGATCGTGCCGCTCGCCACCGCCTGGTCCTGGCGGATCCAATTCCGCAAGGCCTCTGGGTGCACGTTCAGCTGACGAGTTAGCTGCGCGATCACCGGCTTCGGTGTCGACTCCCGATACAACCGCACCGCGCGTTCACGCAGCTCGGCCGGATACTTCCTCTTCGCTGCCACTGAGACTTCCTTCCTCCAGGCTTACAAAAAGCAAACCTGGTTCGGAAGTCTCCGGAAAACCGGGGCAAGCACAAAGTGCCATCCGCGGTCCGAGCCCAACCGCGACGTCGCGTCGTCACCAGAGCCCAACCAGAAACCCATGCCGGGTAAGGGTACCATCACAACTGATGGCTTGGTCGTCTGCCAGCAGCTAGGGCTGCCGAGCCCGCTGTGGGGCGATGGCGATCTGCGACGGCGGACTGGTGTGGGCGTTGCCCGGGTGGCTTCGGCTTTGCCATTACATAAACTGGTGGGCCCGATCAGGATATCCAACGATCTGCCTTCGACCTGCGGTCTTGGACTGCGACCGCAACGATCATCAGACGGGAAGGGTTATGCCCCAGACTGCAAACGTACAAACTCGGGATCCGCGAGCGCTCGTGCTCACCTATAGCGGAGTACTAGCCGCAGTCGCCGGTTGGATCAACTCGGTAGCGTTGCTGGTCTGGGTGTATCCGGTCGGCAACCTCACGGCTTTGACCACAAAGATTGGCCAGCACACTACCAATCCGTTACTGCATCCGGGTGGCATGATCGCCGCGATCGTGGCCGGGTTTCTGGCCGGCGTCCTGGGGGCCGGCGCGGTGCTGGCTGCCACGCAAGACCGTACTGGCCCGCGCCACGCCGCGGTCCTGCTCGGCGAAGCGGCGCTGCTGCTGGCCGCCGCCGGTATCGAACACCCCTTGATCAGGGCGCCGCTGGCAGCTGCGGCGTGCGGACTGCAGAACGGGATGACTTCCAGTTTCCCGGGGATGCCGATCCGCACCACGCACTTCACTGGCACCATCACCGACCTCGGCCTGCTTGTGGCGCGTAGCCACCGTCACGGAATGGACAACTGGAAAGCTGCGGTCTTGACTGCGACTGTAATGCTGTTCATCGGCGGTGCTGCCGGTGGCGTGATACTTGGCGGCCGCATCGGCGACCGTGCGCTGATCCCGGCGGCCGTCGCGTGCGTAGCTCTCGCGGTCGCCAACGTATTGCATGACCGCAGGCGTCGGGCATCCGATGCCGGGAAGGAGTCGGCCGGCAGCACGACGGTAATGCGGTAAGGCCTGGCCGTGGGTGTGGGTCAGGTAAGGCTCTCCGACGATGCGGACTTGGAGTTCGATGCTGACCAGCAGCACGCGACCAAAGCGAGCGGGTCGGGTCATCAGGGTAATGCCAACGGAGAAGATCGGCATGGCGGCGAAGATCGGGCGGCGCACCAGCTCGAAGTCACCGTGCACCAATGTGGTGTCGCGCTCGCGTCGATTCCGATGCGCCAGGACTCCCATGTTGCGGCTGGCGTAGAGGGTCCGCCGATCTCCGCGCCCGCCAACACCATTCCGGCCCTAATCCATGGCGCGTGCAGCATGGCGATTCGGGGGCGGGCACTTCGAAGAACAAGCAGCATGGGCGAGAGAGCTAAACGCCCCGTCATAGCTGGTGAGTAGCGCGCAATTGCCATGCGCGTGCCGCCAGCGTTTCATACGGCCACACCTCCACCGCCACTACGCCCGGATTTAGGGAGCGCCGGCTTGGTCCGGGTTCCAAGTGCCCGGAATCATCGGCAGCCTTGGCCCGATGCCGAACTCATCCTCGGCCAGCGTGGTCATCCCCCCCGCCACAGCGCCCGTTTCCGTACTCACGGTGCCAGCGAACCCCAGATTTCCGGCGCCTCGATCCGAGGAAACGGCCGTCGGCTCCCCACCCGGCGGTAGGCCCCAGTCCGGGTCGACATCGACATTCATCTCCATGAACTCATCGCCGTGGTCGTGTAGCGCCGTGCGTCGACGTCGACGTGCCCGCGCGGCCGCGCCGGCTGCCACTGCGGCAGAATAGGGCTCCGGCGCCTTCTTCTTGGCACGGGCACTGGCACTGGCACTACTGCTCATCCCGGACCCGAAGCCTAGGCCAGGGCCGCCGCCCACCAGGAACGGGTAGCCGAAGCCTGCGGCGGCCGGAGCCGGTGGCGGCGGTGTCGGCCCAGCGCTGGCCACCGTGCTCGTCGCGGGCGCGGGCGCGGGCGCGGGAGCCGGCGCACCGGGCGCGACCGTGACGACCCCCGGGGCCATCCCAGTGACGGGCAACATTGGCCCTGCAGAGGCGACAGGCGGCGCCACGACGGCGGGGATCGCCGCAGGCTGGATAGCGGCCAGGCCGGAAAGCCCCGTCAAACCGGTAACCGCGCCCAAATTGGAGACGGCGGTGCCAAGTGCGACCGCCAGCAATTGCGGAGACTGGTTCAACGCTTGGAGAAGTTGCGGTATGTGCTCCGGGTAGTCGAAGAATAGAAGATCAAAATATGACTGCAAAGCCTCTTGCGGATTCGTAACGAGTTCCTGAACAAACGTCTCAAAATCTTTCGGGAATTCGATAGCGCGAGTAACCCACCAGTACGGGTCGGCCGCATTCGTATAGTCTTCAAAAGGGATCCCGTTCAGGGTCCCTTCGGCGATATCCCAATTCACCCGGCCACCGGAGACGATGCGCAAGAATTCCGCAACGACGTAGTCGATAGGGGTGGGCGTACCTTCGTCCGCGACCTTATCCGCCTGGGCGCCCTCTTGGTTCTGCTGCATGATCTCCGGTGCGGGATCGGTCTGCGGTGTCGACGCCAGCGCCGCGTCGGACACTGCTTCATAGGTCGCCATGGTGGTGGCCGCCTGGATCCACATCCGGACATAGTCGGCCTCGTTGAGCGCGATCGGGATGGTGTTGATCCCGAAGAAGTTCGTCGCCACCAACGTCCCGTGGATGACGTGGTTGGTAGCTAGCTCGGGCAGCGTTGGCATCGCTGCCAGCGCGGTTGTGTATGCGGCGGCTGCGATCTCGTGCTGTGCAGCTGCTTGCGCACTGGTTGTGCTGGCCTGGGTCAGCCACGCCAGGTACGGCATGTGCGCGGCCACATACCGTTGGGCACTCGGCCCTCCCCAAACGCCTCCATGTACCGCGCCCAGCAAAGCCATGAGCTCGTCGGCCACCGCGGTGTACTCGGCGCTCAGCGACGACCACGCCGCAGCGGCCGACAACAACGACCCGGGTCCCGGGCCGCTGCTGAGCAGCATCGAGTGCGCTTCCGGCGGAAACGCCATCCACACCGTGGCCATATGAACACCCCCTCACCCTTAGCGCCGACTTCGAACCTTACTGAGTTTGACAATCGTTTTCAATACGGCGACACGTAGGGGACGTTCGGATTTACTGACCGTGGCCATACCCACCGGGGGTAGGGATCTAAGCCACTTCAACGCGGGGCAGGAGGTCACTATCCCAGCATTGGCCGGCAACGACAATGGAGGTTGCGACCTAACTCGTATGGTCTGAATCGGGTATGTGCTATGGACCTGCACCCGCATACACACCTTCGTTCGGCAGCATGGGCGCCAGACGATCAGCCCTTTCGCCCCTGGGAAGATGCGGCACAACTCGCGGCCGAACGGATTTGGAGCCGTTCCGCGGCCGAAGGGGTGGCGAATTCTTGTGACGAATACTGAGCGACGTGCTGGATGGGGGATGCGAGTGCTCGACGAGATCGTCCGCGCCGGTGGCCATGCCACACCTCAAACCGAATGTCGGTTCAAAAATGCGCCGGTGTTCGCATACCTTCCGCACGCGCGATCCCTACGGTTCGCCATGGATCTTGCTCGCGGATACTCGTTGGTGGCGGTGGAAGGCTCGGTATTCCCGCTGAGCGGGTGGGCGGCCGGTGCCGACGCGATTAGCCTGCCGACCAAAAGCGTTACTTCACACAGTATTCCCGATCGGGTGCGCCGAGATTTCGATACGCTCATATCATACGGTGGGCACAACGGCTGCCAGTTATGCGATCTCCCAGGGTGTATCTGCTCTGGGGGCCAAGCGGCTTCGTGAGTTTCTACGCAGCGAGAATCACGACCTCGGTTCTCGCGGGCCGCGCCTGATCTAGGGTGCCGGGTGGCCCCGGGGGGTCGCACCCCGGGGCTCCCACAGAACGGAGCGTGACAGTCTCCCGTCACTCCGCTCTTCTCATCCAGTCCGTTTAGAACTCGGTCATCCACGCCCAGTGGGCGAACATGCCTGGTTGACGTTGCACCAGGTCTTTCCACCATCGCTGGGCCCTTTTGAA
>NZ_UPHQ01000294.1 GCF_900566055.1 Mycobacterium innocens | reverse complement strand
CACCACCCCCACCGGCACCGGCCGCAACCACCCATCCAGCACAAACAACGCCGCCCCCGCCACCGGCGCACCGATCGGCGGAACCCCGGTCCCCGCCACCAGCGGCGCACTCACTGCCGCATACACCGTGGTCTCGGTCGGACCGTATTGGTTGACCATCACCCGCCCCGGCGCCCACCGATCCACCACCTCACCCGGACAGGCTTCACCACCGAACACCAACGTCGTCACCGACTCCAACCCTTGCGGCGACAAAACCGCTACAGCCGAAGTGGTCTGGGTGAGCACGCTGATCTGTTCAGCGACCAGCACCCGGCGAAAGTCCTCCGGCGAGCGGGCCACCGCTTCGGGCACCACCACCAGCCGCCCACCACTGAGGAGCGGACCCCACATCTCGTGGACCGAGAAGTCGAAACCATAGGAATGACACTGCGTCCACGTCCCCGCCTGCGGCAGATTCGCATACAGTGAGCCCATCATTGCGGTCACGTTTTGTTGGGTGATCGCAACGCCTTTGGGGACCCCGGTAGTGCCCGAGGTGTAGAGGAGGTAGGCGATATTGTCGGCGGCCGGGGCGGGTAGCGCCGTGCTGAGTTGGCTCCCGACAGCGGGGGCCCAGCTATCACCGACTTCGATGACCGTCAGGTCGTGCCCGTCGAGCCGCGACCGCAGGCCCGCCGTAGTGATAACGGCCACCGGGGCCGCATCGGCCAGCATGAACCCGACCCGCGCCGCAGGCAGGCTCGGATCGATCGGCAAATAAGCCGCCCCGGTTTTGAGCACCGCCAAAATCGCCACGATCGCCTGCGCTGAGCGCTCCAACACCAGCGCCACCACATCCCCTGGGCCTGCCCCGTGGCCAGCGAGCAGATGCGCCACCCGGTTAGCCGCCTCCTCCAACTCGCGGTAGGTCATCGAGCGGCCCTGGAAGCTGATCGCCACCGCCTCCGGGGTACGCGCGACCTGCGCGGCCAACGCAGCCGGGATCGACACCGCCGCTGGTGCGGGTTGAGTCAACACCGCGCGGTTGCCGACGGCATCGAGGCGGAAGCGTTCCTGCTCGTCGAGCACATCAATCGACGACAACGCCTGCCCGGGATCGACGGTCATCGCCACCAACACCCGCCGCAACCGTCCGATCAGCGCCTCGATGCTGGCCGCATCAAACACATCGGTGCGAAACTCGACCACCCCGCCGATCCCGGCGGGCTCACTGGCCTCGGTGAAACGTTCGGCCAAAGAAAACGCCAAATCCATGCGGGCGGCCTGGGTATCCACGGGCAGGGCGGCGATGTCCAGACCGGCCAGGGTGAGCTCGGCGGCGGGCTGGTCGGTTTGGCCGCCGAAGTTCTGCCAGGCCAGCATCACCTGGATCAGCGGGTGATGGGTCAAGCTTCGGGTGGGGTTTAGCCGCTCGACAAGCACCTCGAAGGGCACGTCTTGGTGTTCGTAGGCGGCCAGGCTGCGCTGGCGCACCTGGGCCAGCAGCTCGGCGACGGTGGGATCACCGGCCAGATCGACCCGCAACACCAAGGTGTTGACGAAAAACCCGACCACCTCATCGAGCGCCGGGTCGCGCCGCCCGGCGATCGGGAACCCTACCGCCACATCATCGCTGGCGCTGAGCTTGGCCAGCAGCACCGCCAGCGCGGCCTGGACCACCATGAAACTGGTCGCGTTGTGTTCCCGGGCCACCCGAGCCACCTGCTGCTGCAGGTCGGCCGGCCAGTTGACCGCCACACTGGCGCCGCGGTAAGTGGCCACCGGCGGATAAGCCCGATCAGTAGGCAACGCCAGCCGTTCGGGCATCCCGGCCAGGGCCTGCTGCCAGTAGGCCAGCTGCGCAGCAATAGGGCTGTGGGGATCGGCCAGATCACCAAACTGCGCACGCTGCCACAGCGTGTAATCGGCATACTGCACCGGCAACGGCGCCCAGCCAGGGGCCTGTCCCGCGCACCGGCTGGCATACGCGAGCCCCAGATCACCCACCAGCGGAGTCAGCGACAAGCCATCCGCGGCGATATGGTGCACCACCACCACCAGTACGTGCTCGTCGTCGGCGAGGCGGAACAGCCGCGCCCGCAACGGGACCTCGGCCGCCAGGTCGAACCGATGACCCGCCACCGCGCCGATAGCCTCACCCAACCGGTCTGCCGGCCAGCCGGCGGCATCAACGACCTCCCAACCGAAGCCGACCCGCTCGGCGGGCACCACCAGCTGCTGGGGTGTTCCCTCGGGTGCGGGGAACAGGGTGCGCAGGCTTTCCTGGCGGGCCACCACATCGGCCAGCGCGACACCCAGCGCCTCGGCATCCAACCGGCCGCCCAGCCGCAGCGCCGCCGCCATGTTGTACACCGGCGAGGGCCCCTGCAACTGGTCAAGAAACCACAACCGCTGCTGGGCAAACGACAACGGCACCACCGCCGGCCGCTCAACTGGCACTAACGGCGCCAGCCCACCCGCACCGTCGCCGATCCGGGCCGCCAGCCCAGCGACCGTGGGCGCCTCAAACACCGCACGCACCGAAAGGCCGCCATCCAAGCTGGTGTTGATCGCGGCGATCAGGCGCATCGCCGACAGCGAATCCCCACCCAAATCGAAAAACGAGTCATCCACCCCGACCCGGTCGACTCCAAGTACCTGGGCGTAGATGCCGGACAGGATCTCCTCGGTGGGGTTAGCCGGGGAGTGGTAACGGTCGATGTCCTGGTACTCCGGGACGGGTAGAGCGCGGGTGTCGAGTTTGCCGTTGGCCGTCAGCGGCAGCGCGTCCAGTACCACCACCGCGGCCGGCACCATGTACGCCGGCAGCCGCTCGGCCAGCGCGCTACGCACCGTGCCCGGGTCCGCGGTGCCGGTAGCCCGCTCGGTGACATAACCCACCAGGCGCTTATCGCCGGGGCGGTCCTCGCGGGCAACCACCACCGCCTGATCCACCCCGGCCAGCCCGGCCAACGCCGCGCGGACCTCACCCAACTCGACGCGGAACCCGCGCACCTTCACCTGCTCATCGGCGCGCCCCACAAACCGCAGCTGCCCATCAGCGCCCCAACACACCAAATCCCCGGTGCGATACATGCGCGCCCCGGGCCCCCCGAACGGACACGCCGCAAACCGCGACCCGGTCAACCCCGCCCGCCGCCAATACCCAACGCCCACACCGGCACCGGCCACATACAACTC
>NZ_UPHQ01000296.1 GCF_900566055.1 Mycobacterium innocens | reverse complement strand
ACCCCGCCCGCCGCCAATACCCAACGCCCACACCGGCACCGGCCACATACAACTCCCCCACCACCCCGACCGGCACGGGGCGCAACCAGCCATCCAGCACAAAAAACGCTGCCCCCGAGATCGGCGAGCCGATCGGCGGCACCCCGGACCCCGCCACCAACGGCGTACTGGCCGCCGCCCACATCGTCGTCTCGGTCGGGCCGTAGGTGTTGATCACCACCCGCCCCGGCGCCCACCGATCCACCACCTCGGCGGGGCAGAGCTCAGAGCCCAACACCAGCGTCACCGATCCCAACCCCTCAGGCGATAGCGCCCCCACCGCAGAGGGGGTCTGGCTTAACACGCTGACCTGTTCGGCGACCAACAGGGCGTGGAAGTCGTCCGGTGAGCGGGTCCCCTCTTCGGGCACCACCACCAGCCGCCCCCCACCCAGCAGCGCACCGAAGATCTCCCACACCGAGGCGTCAAACGCATAGGAATGCCACTGCGACCACACCCCCGCGCGCTCGACGTCGGCGGGCAACGGCTCCAGCAGCTGGGTCACGTTGTGGTGGGTGATGGCCACCCCCTTGGGGACACCGGTGGTGCCCGAGGTGTAGATGAGGTAAGCGATATCCTCGGCGCCCGGGGCCGACAGGCCGGTGTGCGGGTAGGTGTCGATGCGGGGATCCTCGACATCGATGACCCGCAGGTCGAACCCGTCGAGCCGCGACCGCAGGCCCGCCGTGGTGATCGCGGCGACCGGGGCGGCATCGGCGAGCATGAACCCGATCCGGGCCGCCGGCAGAACCGGGTCGATGGGCAGGTAGGTCGCCCCGGTTTTCAGCACCGCCAACATCGCCACGATCCCCTGCGCCGACCGCTCCACCAGCAACCCCACACACGCACCCGGGCCCGCACCGTGGCCGGCCAGCAGGTGCGCCAACCGGTTAGCCGCCTCCTCCAACTCGCGGTAGGTCATCGAGCGGCCCCGGAAGCTGATCGCCACCGCCTCCGGGGTGCGCGCGACCTGCGCGGCAAACAACGCTGGAATCGACACCGCCGCTGGTGCGGGCTGGGTCAGCACCGCGCGGTTGCCGACGGCATCCAGGTGGATGCGTTCCTGCTCGTCGAGCAGGTCGATCGATGACAGCCGCCGAGTGGGGTCGGCGGTCATCGCCACCAACACCTTCTGCAACCGCTCGATCAGCGCCTCGATGATTTCGGCATCGAATACGTCGGTGTCGAATTCGACACGAAGGCCCAGCTCGTGGCCCGGTGCGGCCAGCACCGTCAGCGGGTAGTGGTTGTGTTCGCGGATGGTGAAGTCGGCGATGGCCAACCCGCTGACGCCCCCCAACGCGCTGGTGTCGATCGGGTAGTTTTCGTAGACGAACAAAGTGTCGAACATTTGTTCGTGGCCGGTAATGCGGTGGATCTCGCTCAACGCCAGGTGCTGGTGCTCCAGTGTGTGGGTGTGGGCGCGTTGCAGCTGATCGAGCAGGTTTGCGGTGGTGGTTGCCGCGGTGATGCTTGCACGCACCGGCACCGTGTTGATCAACAGGCCCACCATCGATTCCGCGCCGGGCACCTCGTTTGGCCGCGCTGAGACCGCGGTGCCGAAGGCGACATCATGCTGGCCGGTCAGCTGGAACAGCAGCTGCGCGAAGGCGCCCTGCAGCACGATGTTGACGGTGGTGTGGTGCGAGCGGGCTAGCTCGGTAACAGCCCGCGTGGTTTGCTCAGCCACCCGACGCGATGCAACGCCGCGCCGCCCCAGCCCCAACCGGCGTGGCGGACCCACCAATGTGGGTGCCTCAAAGCCGGCGAACACCTCACGCCAGGCCGCGCAAGCGCCGTCAAGGTCCCGATCGGCCAGCCAGGTCACAAAGCTGCGATACGACCCGGCCGCAGGCAGCCGCTGCCCGTAATAACTGGCAAATATTTCCCGCAGCAGGATGGGCATCGACCAGCCATCCATCACGATGTGGTGATTCGTGAGCACAAACCGGTGCCGATCTGGTGCGGTGCGGATCAACGCCACCCGAAATGCCGGCTGGTCGGCCAGATCGCAGACCTCGGCGCGTTCGGCTGCACACATCCGCTGGACCTGCTCGTCGATATCGACGTCGGGGTCTCCGGTGTCTAGGTCGACATAGCGCCAAGGCGCCACGGGATCGGCCGGAATGATCTGCACCGGCTTGTCGAATTGTGCGCTGAATCGGGCCGCCAGGTTCGGATGCCGGTTCACCACCGTGTGCACCGCGTCACGTAGCCGGTGGGGGTCGAGGGGACCGGTCACTGCGATGTCGAGCTGCACCGCATACACATCCTCGCTGGCCTGCGCGGTGCTGGCATGAAACAGCAGACCCTGCTGCAACGGGGTCAACGGCAAAACGTCAGCTATCCGCATATTGCCGCTCAAGTTCGTGGATCTGCTGCTGGCTCAGCTGGGTAAGCGCGACATCCGACGGCGTCAACCCACCCCCACCACCGCGCACATGCGCGCAGATACCGGCCAGTGCCTCAAACCACAACCGGCTCAACTGGCTGACCTTGGTGTGATCAACCGCCGATGGCGCCCACGTCCAGTTGGCGTGAAGCTGCGGGCCCGTGTCGGTGTCCACGGTGGCGGCGTTAAGCTCCACGGTGTGCGCCAGCGGCATGGGTATGGCCGCGGCCGCGCCGATCAAGGACAGGCCCTCCCAGCTGATCCGCCACAAACCGTCGGAAAGGCCGGTCGCCGCCGCGCCCAGCCGCCCCAGATAGTTAAACCCGATCGGCGGGTCGGGGCCGGCCAGCTCAACCTCGACGTTCAGGTAGCGCAACACCCCGTAGCTCAGGGGATCGGGCAGGGCGCGCAGTTGCTCTTTGGCGTCCTTGACTACCGCCCCCACCGCCGCCTGCCCGGCGGTCACTTGCGCCCAGCCCAGCCCACCGACGGTCAACGACACCGGATATTTGGTGGTGAACCATCCCACCGTGTGTGACAGGTCCACATCGGGGGCCACTTCCTCGTGGCGCCCGTGACCCTCGACGTCGATGCCGATCGGCGCGCCACCGGTACCCAAAAACTCCGCCACCGCCAACCCGAGCGCGATCAGCAAAATGTCTTGCACCCCGGCATGAAACGCCGCGGGCACCTCACCGAGCAGCATCCGGGTGGTCTCGGCATCCAGCGACATCGACAAGTGCCCGGCGGTGGCAAACGTATCCACCGCAGGTTGCACCGCCGGCAGTGCGGCCGTGGTCGCCGCCACCTGCCGCCACGCCTCGGCCTGGGCCACCACCGCCGCTGTGCGTGCGTATTCAGCCAAAAGCGACGCCCACCGAGCAAACGACGTTCCGACTGTCGGCAGGGCTATCGGCTGCCCGCTGTGATGCTGGGCCCAGGCGATGTTGAGATCCTCGAGCAAGATGCGCCACGACACCGTGTCGACGGCCAGATGGTGAATGATCAACGCCAGCTGACCACTGTCGGCCACCCATAGCGCGCTGAGCATCACCCCGGCGGCCGGGTCCAACCGCGACTGAGCCGTTACCAGCGCCGCCTCGGACAACGCGTCCACCGCGTCGAGGCACCGGCGCGCTTGCACCGAGCCGGCCTCGGACACCGTCAACAACCACTCCCTGGCGCCGTCCCCAATGCCTGGGTCGGCGCGCAGCCGCAACATGGCATGCCGATCCAGCAAGGCCTGCAAAACCACCACCACGTCGGCCTCACTGACCCCGTCGGGGGCCTGCACCACCATTGTCTGGTTGAACTGCTCAACCGGGCCGGCCACACCTGCCAACCAGCACATGATCGGGGTAGCCACCACCGGCCCGACACCCTCATCCACCGGCCCGCCCCCACCATCGACCACCCCGGCCACCCGAGCCAGCCGCGCCACGGTCTGCTCAACGAAAACATCACGCGGCCTCAACAACAAGCCGGCCACCCGAGCCAGCGCCACCACCTGCATCGACAAAATGCTGTCCCCGCCCAACTCGAAAAACGAGTCATCAACCCCAACCCGCCCCACATCCAGCACCCGGGCGTAGATGCCGGCCAAGACCTCCTCGACCGCGCTGGCCGGGGCGCGATACCGATCAACACCTTGGTATTCGGGTGTCGGCAGGGCGCGGGTGTCGAGTTTGCCGTTGACCGTCAGCGGCAGCGCCGCAAGCACCACCACCGCCGCCGGAACCATGTAGCGCGGGAGCCGCTCGGCCAGCGCAGCGCGCAGCGCGGCCGTCTCCACCGTCCCGGCGGCCGACTCGGTGACATAACCCACCAGGCGCTTATCCCCGGGGCGGTCCTCGCGGGCGATCACCACCGCCTGCCTCACCCCCACCAGCCCACTTAATGCTGCCTGGACTTCACCGAGTTCGATGCGATACCCGCGGATCTTGACCTGCTCATCGGCGCGCCCCACATAGCGCAGCTGCCCATCAGCACCCCAACACACCAAATCCCCACTGCGATACATGCGCGCCCCGGGTCCGCCGAACGGACACGCGACAAACCGCGAGGCGGTCAATCCGGCCCGCCGCCAATACCCACACCCCACACCGGAACCGGCCACATACAACTCACCGACCACCCCCGCCGGCACCGGGCGCAACCAGCCATCCAGCACAAGCAACGCCGCCCCCGACACCGGCGAGCCGATCGGCGGCATACCCGACCCCGGCACCAACGGCGCACTCACCGCCGCATACACCGTGGTCTCGGTCGGGCCGTAGGCGTTGATCATCACCCGCCCCGGCGCCCACCGATCCACCACCTCGGCCGGACATACCTCACCGGCCACCAGCAACGCCACCGACTCCAAACCCGAAGGGGACAGCATGCCCAGCGCAGACGGGGTCTGACTTAACACCCTGACCCGTTCAGCGACCAGCAACGCGTGAAAGTCGTCCGGTGAGCCCGCCACCTCTTCGGGCACCACCACCAGCCGCCCGCCGTGCAGCAGCGCACCGAAGATCTCCTGGACCGAGACGTCGAAGGCCAAGGAGTGCCACTGCGACCACGCCCCCGCCGCGGGCAGCGGTGCATGCAGTGACTCCAGCAGCTGGGTCACGTTGTAGTGGGTGACGGCCACTCCCTTGGGGACCCCGGTGGTGCCCGAGGTGTAGATGAGGTAAGCGATATCCTCGGCGGCCGGCCCCGGCAGGCCCGTGCCCGGGCAGGCCTGGATGCGGGAGTCGTCGACATCGATGACAAGAAGGTCGCACCCGTCTAGCCGCGAGCGCAGCCGGTTGGTGGTGATCGCGGCGACCGGGGCGGCATCGGCGAGCATGAACCCGATCCGGGCCGCCGGTAACCCCGCATCGATGGGCAGATAAGCCGCCCCGGTTTTGAGCACCGCCAGAATCGCCACGATCGCCTGCGCCGACCGCTCCAACAGCAGCCCCACGCACTGCCCCGGGCCCGCACCCTGGCCGGCCAACAGGTGCGCCAGCCGGTTGGCCGCCTCCTCCAACTCGCGGTAGGTCATCGAGCGGCCCTCAAAGGTCACCGCCACCGCACCCGGGGTGCGCGCCACCTGCGCGGCGAACAGCACCGGAATCGAAACCAAGGGCGCCGGGGCCCGCCCCGTCAACACCGCCCGATTACCCCACCCATCCAGACGGGCATGCTCGGGCGCGTCCAGCACATCGATCGACGACAGCCGCCGGGTCGGGTCGGACGTCATCGCCATCACAAGACTTTGCAACCGTCTCGCTAACTCAGCGACTCCGAAAACAGATAGTGGCCCGCGGCCTTCGGTGCTCAAAAAAAGCCGGCCGCCGGCCCTGGCAAAGACGAAGTTAAAACGCCCCGAAACGGCACGGCTGCTGTACGCCGCCGATACCGTAGCATTGTGAAACGGTGCAGGAGTCGTGAACGGAATAAAATTAATCCACGCCCGGTTTTGCGCCTGCGCGGTAGCGCGAAGACCGGCGCTTCCCTCCAAAGCATGCACCGGAAACCTCTGATGGCGTATCGCTTGTCGTACCCGCTGATCAACGTGCTCCCAAAAACCGGCAACGCTAGATTCCGGCGACGCCTGCAACACCAGCGGTACCCAGCCGGCGACCATTCCAGCAAACGTATGCGATTCCGGACGTACCCGTCTGCTGACCGGAAAGTCGATCACTATCTCCGAGCCGGCCGCATACCAGCTGTGAATTAAAAGCGCGCACGCCGCCGTGATGAGCGACTGTTGACTGACGCCCAACCTGCAAGACACCTCTTGGATCCGCGCCACGACGACAGGATCCAGTTGCACCGGCAAAGAAGCCGTCCACACCTGTTGGGAGGAAGCCGGTGGCAACAATGAAGACGAAGCGATCTCCTGGGGCAGGTTGTCAGTCCAGTAACCCCGATCCTGCACGTAGTCGTCGGATGCCTCATAGTCTTGTTCGCAGTCCACCATGTCCTGCAACGAACCAAAAAGCGCGGGCGGGATAGAAGCGCCGCGAACAACAGCGGAATAGACAGTTGCGATCCGATTAATAAGGAGCCCCATGCTATATCCGTCCATCACGATGTGATGGCCGCATAAAAACAAATAGAATTCATCGACCTGTGTCCGCATGAACGCGAATTTTAACAATGGGCCAGTCAACAGCATCGGCGTCTTTTGTATTTCCGATGCAAGTCGATGGGCTTCCTGCACCGGATGCTGTTCGTGGCGAAGATCGTGAAATTCCGTCTCGACGGTCGGGTAATCCATCACTTGCTGAACAACTTGACCGTCCTCCTGGAAAATAGCGACCCGCATCGGTTCGGCATCTTGCATGGCTCGCCGGATCGCTACGTTGAGCACACCGGCATCGACCATGCCCTCGATGACCACGAACAGGCCGGGCTGCCACTCCGCATCCATGGTGCTCGTTTCGTGAGCAAACCAAACATCGCGCTGCGGCCGTGTCAGCGGTAAACGTCGACCCGCCGGCATCGGGTCCTGTGGGGCGCTCCCGGCGGTTTCGATTGATTGGTACTTGGGTCGTGCCGCTGCGGCAGTGAGCAGACCGGTGAGGTGCGCGGCCAGCGCGGCGGGAGTGGTCTGGTCCAAGACCGAGGTGGCCGGCAGGGCCAGCCCGGTTTGCGCCGACAAGCTGTTGCGCAGTTCTAGGGCGGTCAACGAATCAATACCGAGGTCTTTAAACGGCCGGTCGGGATCGAGGGCACCCGGATCGGGGTGGGCCAACACGGTGGCGGTGGTGCTGGTGACCAGGGCGGTCAACGTGGCGTGTTGTTGTTCGGGCGTCAGTCCGGCCAGCCGGGCGGTCAGGGTGCCGGGGCCGGCGCTGGCGGCGTGGCGAAGGGTGGTGGTCAGCGCGGACAGGATCGCGGGCAACGCATTGGTGCGTGCCAGCTGGGCCAACGCCGGCGCGCTGATCGGGGCCGTGACCAGGGCGGGCTGCTGGCAAGTCAGCGCGGCATCGAAGAGGGCCAGGCCACCGCTGGTGGTGATCGGGGTCATACCGGTGCGGGTGAAGCGGGCCCGCTCGATCGAGCCCACCTCCGCCGTCATCGCTGAGGCGGCCTGCCAATAGCCCCAGGCCAAACTGGTGGCCGGGAGCTGATGGTGGTGACGCAGCTGAGCCAGCGCGTCCAGGAAAGCGTTAGCGGCGGCGTAGTTGGCTTGACCGGGCCCACCCAGAACTCCCGCGGCCGAGGAGAACACGATAAACGCATCCAAGTCCAGCTCGGCGGTCAGGCGGTGCAGATGCCAAGCGCTGTCGGCTTTAGCGGCCAACACCGCATCCAGTTGCGCACCGGTCATGTCGCTGACCAGGGCGTCATCGAGCACCGCGGCGGTATGGATGACCGCACGCAGCCGATGCCCGGCCGGGATAGCCGCCAGCAACGCGCTGACCTCGGCGGGATCGGTCACATCACAAGCGGCGATGCTGACCTGGGCGCCCAGTTGGGTCAGCCGCTGCTGCAATTCGCCCGCACCCGACGCCCCCGGCCCGCGCCGTGAGACCAACAGCAGATGACCCACCCCGTAGTGGGTGATCAGATGCTCGGCGAAAACCCCACCCAGCATCCCGGTGCCCCCGGTGATCAACACCGTCGCGTCGGGGTCGAACACCGTCGGCGGGATCAGCACGATTTTTCCGGTATGCCGCGCTTGGCTCATCTGCCGGAAAGCCCGACCAGCCTGCACCAGCCCGTAGCTGGTGGTGGGCAGCGGCCGCAAAACCCCGGCGGCAAACAGCCCGCTCAGCGCGCTCCACGCCCGCTGCAGCTGCTCCGGGGTCACACTACCCAGGTCGTAGGCGTGATAGGCCACCCCGGGATGAGCCGCAGCGATCTGGCCGGTATCACGGATGTCGGTTTTGCCGATCTCAACAAAACACCCACCCCGGGCTAACAGCTCCAGCGAAGCATCGACAACGTCCCCGGCCAGACTGTTGAGCACCACATCCACGCCGCGCCCGCGGGTTTCACGGCGGAAAGCCTCCAAAAAGCCCAGGCTGCGTGAGGACGCCAGATGCGAGTCAGCCACGCCCAGCTTGTGCAGCACATGATGTTTGCTGGGATGTGCGGTAGCGAAAACCTCAGCACCCAGATGAGCCGCGATCTGGATAGCGGCCTGCCCCACCCCCCCAGCACCGGCATGAATCAGCACCCGCTGCCCGGCACCCAGCCCACCGATCTCGACCAAACCCAGATACGCCGTCAAAAACGCCACCGGCACCGAAGCGGCCTGAGCGAACGACCATCCCGGCGGGATCCCCACCACCATCCGCTGCTCGGTAATCGCGGTCGGCGCAAACGCATTGTGCGGGAACAACCCCATCACCGCATCGCCAGGCTTAACCGCCGTCACCCCGGGCGCGGTCTCGATGACCACCCCCGCTGCCTCCCTACCCAGCCCATCCTCAGCGATCACACCCAACGCCACCACCACATCACGGAAATTCAGCCCCGCGGCGCGAACAGCGACCCGGATCTGCCCAGCAGCCAACCCGGTCACCGGATCCGTCGCCACCAAGGCCAGACTGGCTAAATCCCCCCGACGGGTGCTGGCGAGCTGCCAGGCGGGGCTGTGCGGCGGTATCAGCGCCGAGGTTCGGACCACGCGGGGAACATGGGCCACCCCGCGGCGCACAGCCAGCTGAGGCTCGGCATTTGGGCGCTGGGACAACACCGCCAACAAGACGTCGCTGGAGGCGGCGCTGTCATCGATGTCCACCAGCGTGATACGGCCCGGATGCTCATTTTGGGCGCTATGGACCAACGCCCACAGCGCGGCATGAGCCAAATCAGGGGCTTCGTCATAAACGCTGTCATAGACGCTGACCCGCACCGCCTGACGAGTCAGGATCACCAACGGCGTACTCACGGTGTCAGCACGTGCCAGCCAAACCTGCAACCCAGCCAAGGCGCTGCGGGTCAGCGAATGCACCCGAGGCAGCACCTGGGCGTCACTGGGCGGATCAGACAACGCCAACACCCACACCACCCCATCGGCCTGACCCAGATCGGGGTGGGCCACATCGGCATAGACCCGGTGGTGGTGCAGCCCGGCCGGCAGCCGATCACGCTCATCGCCAAGCACCACCCACCCCGGCGCGACGGGCGGGTCAGGCGGCGGCGCGAAGGTGTTCTCCGGAAACCTCAGCCAGGACAGCTCCAGCAAGTCCCCGCCTGGCCCGCCTGTCGCGGCGGGCTCGGCTATCGGATTGGGCAACCCACGAACACTCAGCGAATCGATGCTGATCACCGCGGCCCCCGCCGGATCAACCGCCTGCAGCCGGTAACGATCCACGCCGGTGCGCACGAGTTGCACATACAACCGGGTGGCCGCCGTCGCAAACAACCTCACCCCGGTAAACGAGACCGGCACCCGCAACGTCGCAGGTTCGGCATCCACACCGGTGCGGTCAAACACCGCCAACGGCTGCAACGCGGCATCCAGCAACGCCGGGTGGATCCCGTAGCCGTCGATGTCGGTGCCGGCGGGCAGTTCCACCTCGGCGCACACCACATCCGGGAGGGCAGGGTCATAACCGACACCGCGCAGCGATCGAAACAGTCCGCCGCAGTCCAAACCGTGAACAGCCAACCGCTCATAGAAACCGTCGGTGTCGATCGCCTCCACAGCAGCCCGCGGCAGCGCTGCCGGCGGCAAGGGCTGCTGCGCGCTTAACACACCGCCGGCGTGCAACGTCCACCCCGACGGACCCCGCTGCCCACTGCCTCGGGAGTGCACGTCAAAAGCCCGCCGCCCATCAGGATCAGCGGGCTGGACCAGGATTTGCACATCCGTGGGCGCGTGCTCAGAAAGCCGCAGCGCGGTATGCACCACCAACTCCTCGATGACCGCACACCCGGCCAACACGCCGGCGGCCAACACCACATCGATCAACCCGGCCGCTGGGAACTGCACACCGTTATTGACCCGGTGGCCGGTCAGCCAGCCCTGCGTGCTGCACGACAACCTTCCGCTGATCATGACCTGGTTTTGACCGGGCAGCTCGGTGACCGCGCCCAACAACGGATGCTCGACAGCACCCAACCCCGCAGCGCTAACATCGACAGCCGGGGCGGGGGCCAGCCAATAGCGACGACGCTCAAACGGATAAGTCGGCAAACCCACAGCGTTGGCGTGCGGGTAAAGACGCCTCCAGGACGGGCTATGCCCGTGAATGTGCAACGCGGCCAACGCCGCGGTAAGACTGTCCACATCAGGCCGGTCACGGTGCAACGTGGTGATCACCACCGAGCAGGCCCGCCCGCCCACACCAGCCAGTGTGTCGCTGATCGCCGGAGCCAATACCGGATGCGCCGACAGCTCGACAAACGTGTGCTCACCGTGGCCGAGCAGCGCTACCACACTGTCATGGAAACGGACCGGCTCACGCAGGTTGGCATACCAGTAGTCGGCGTTCATGGTGGTGGTGTCCAAAGGCTCACCCGATAGAACGCTTTGCACGGTGGAATACAGCGGTCTACGTGCGGGCTGTGGCGCCAGGTCGGCCAGCTCATGCAGGAGTTGTTCACGCAGCGCTTCAACCTGAGTTGAGTGAGACGCGTAATTCACCGCGATAGAGCGGACCTGGATACCGTCACCATTACAGGCGTCAATGAACCCCGCCACGGCGTCAGCATCACCGCTCACCACAGCGTGTTCGGGGCCGTTGACCGCGGCAATACTTACCGCGCCGCCGCAGCGGTGCAACCGCGATCGCAGCTGCTCTACGGGTAGCAGCACCGACGCCATCGCCCCAGCACCGGCCAAACGCGTCAGCGCACGACTACGCACGGCCACCAACTGAGCGGCTTGTTCCAGCGAAAGCGCTCCAGCCACATACGCGGCAGCGATCTCACCCTGCGAATGCCCAACCACCGCATCGGGCACAATCCCATAGCTCTCAAGCACTTCGGCGAGCGCGACCATCACCGCAAACAGCACCGGCTGGACCACATCCACCCGCTCCAAGGAGGCAGCTTCGGGGTGCTGGCAGATGACATCACGCACCGACCAGCCGGTCCACGGTTGCAGCGCCCGATCACACTCATCCAGAGCACGGGCAAACACGCGGTGCTGGTGGTAGAGCCCGGCGGCCATGACCGGGTACTGACCGCCTTGGCCCGGGAATACGAACACTATTTTGCCGGCCTGCAAAAGCAGATGATGCCGGATCAAGCCCGGATGAGGTCGCTGGGCACGCAGCGCGGCCAGAGCCTCCAACAGATCCGCGCGCGGGTCGACGCCAGCGACGCTGATCACGCCCCGGTGCGGATGATGACTGCGGGTGGTGGCCAGACTGTAGGCCAGATCAGTGAGATCCAGATCCGGGTGCGCGCACAGATGCTGATACAGCCGATCGGCCTGAGCGCTCAGGGCGCTAGCGCTACGCGCCGAGACCGGCCAAAACCGCAGCACCGATTCCTCTAACGGACTACCCACGGCAACCGGCGCTACCGCCGGTCGCGGGGGGGCCTCCTGCAAGATCAGATGCGCGTTGGTGCCCGAAATGCCGAAACTGGATACCCCCGCACGACGCACGTGCGCCCGATCGTGTGGCCAGGGCTGAGACTGCTGCAGAAGGGAAAGCCCGCTGGCGTCCCAGTCGATGTGCTCGCTGGGCGTCTGCGCATGAAGAGTTTTCGGCAAGCGCTCGTGTTGCAGAGCCAGGACCATTTTGATCAAGCCCAACACCCCGGCGGCGGCCTGAGCGTGACCGATGTTCGATTTCGACGAACCCAGCCACAACGGACGCTCAGCGTCGCGGGTCGGCCCGAACACCTGCGCGAGCGCGCCGGCCTCGACCGGATCCCCTAACGCGGTGCCGGTGCCGTGGGCCTCGACCGCGTCGATATGGTCGGGTGTCAATCCGCTGGCCTGCAGGGCTGCGCGGATGACGCGCTGCTGGCTGGATCCGTTGGGTGCGGTCAACCCCAAACTTCGCCCGTCCTGGTTGACCGCTGAACCACGGATCGACGCCAACACCCGATCCCCGTCACGCTGGGCATCGCTGAGCCGTTTGAGCACCACCAGCCCGACGCCTTCTGACCAACCCGCCCCATCAGCAGCAGCCGAAAACGCTTTACACCGCCCATCAGGTGCCAACCCCCGAAGCCGGCTGAACTCCACAAACGTTGCTGGGGTGCACATCACCTGCACACCCCCGGCCAACGCGAGATCACACTCGCCCTGACGCAACGCCGACGCCGCTAGATGCACGGCCACCAGCGACGACGAACAAGCCGTATCCACAGTCATGGCCGGACCCTGCAAACCCAACGCATACGACACCCGCCCCGAGACCACACTGATGGTCCGCCCGGTGATGCGGTAGCCGTCCAAGTCCCGCAACGAAGAACCGTCCAGGCCGTAATCGCTTGACTGTGCGCCCAGATACACCCCGGTGACCGATCCCTCCAGCCGATCCGGGGGCAGGCCGGCACGCTCCAACGCCTCCCAGGCCAGCTCCAACACCAACCGCTGCTGGGGATCCATCGCGGTAGCCTCACGCGCTGAGATGCCGAAAAACTGCGCGTCAAAACACTCCACATCAGACAAGAAACCGCCCTCACGGGCGTAGGTCTTGCCCACCGCGTCAGGATCAGGATCATAAAGACCCCCAACATCCCAACGCTGGGGAAACCCGCCAATACCATCACGACCCCGATCGAGTAGGACCCAAAAACCCTCGGGATCTGTTATCCCGCCCGGTGTGCGACACGCCATCGAGACGATCGCGATCGGCTCCTCAGCATCGACGGTTTCGGTACGGCAGTAGCGAGCCACCGTGGTTTGGGCATGACTTATGGTGTGCTCGACCATCTCGAAGCCCAGATAGCTGCCCACCAGCACGATCCCGCGTTGACCCTGGGCACGTTGCAGCCCATCAACCACACCGCCGTCCCAATCCGCAGGACTCAAACGCGGAGAACAACCCCAGTGCTCGCGGCGAATGACGCGCTCGAACCGTCCACCCAGCGCGGCCGTCAACCCACGAATGGCATCGATGGACACCGCGTCGTCGTCGTCGATGCCGTATTGGCCGACCAGAAAGCGGTCCCCACCCAAGCCCACTAACTGCAGCGGCCGCCCATTTGTGGCCAGCTCGGATTCGGCCAGCACCCCATACCCGTCGGGCACATCCAGCCCTTGCGCCTCAAAGAGCGTGACGATGTAGTCATAGCCGGTGAAGCGGTCCAAGAGAACACCCCGCTCATCGTCGTCGGGTAGCAGCCGACGGGCCTCCCAAGGCGGGCAGGCCAGCACCACCTGATCGAAACGACTAACCTCATCGTCGGTTTCCACCACCACGGCACCATCGATGGGGTCCAGCACGCGCACCGGACACGACGCACGCCAGCGCAGCCGCCCGGTCTCGCGCAGACGTTGCAGCTCAGCGCTCCACAGCCGCTGATTGCCCCCCTCAACACACAACCCAACCAGCCCCGCCTGGCCTCCTTCCACGACACCGTCGGTTAGCGACGCCAACGCCACCAGATAGGCAACCGGTGTGCTGTCATCAAGGGGGCCGTAGCCACAACCGGTCCACCAATGCCGCCACACCAGCGGAGCCGCAGGCAAGCCCTGGATGCCACACCAGGTAGCGATCCCGCACCCCAGCTCCGGGTGGGCGCTCAACTCCGCCAGCGTGCTCGGACCCTCGATCCCGGCCGCGGCCAACACACGACGACTCCAATTGGCGGCCGCACGCAACTCAGCATCAAGATCAAGCTCCTGATAACCGCCGTGGGTTCGGAACTCGGTAAGACCCCGGAGCGAGGGAACCATTGCTAGCCCCAAACGCTCCGCAATGCGCAGACTGCGCCGGCATTTCGAATTGAAACCGGCCTGGCCCAACTCCACCACACGCCCCCGCGTATCGGTGTGCGATAACACCTTGCCGCCAACACGGTCGCTGGCCTCAAACAACACCACCTCGCGCGCACCCTGCTCGATCAGCTGCGACGCCGCCGCAACCCCAGCACACCCCGCCCCGATCACCGCATAACGCCGCCCACCCACCGGCTGCGGCGGGCCAACCCGCCCACCACCACCGGCAGCGAGCATCCTGGCCAACCCCGAAACCGTGGGATGGTCAAAAACCTCCACCGCAAACACCTCACGGCCCACCACCCGGGTCAGCCGTGCGGCCAGCTCGCTGATCCCGACCGAGCTAAGCCCCTGATCCCCCAACGGCTGGGCAACCTCGACAAGGCCAACACGGACCCCCAGGACCGCAGCCACCTGTTCACGCACCGCGACAAGCAGCTCCTCGGCCCGGCGCGCCTCGCCGCCTCCAACCGACACGTCCGACCGGCCAGCAGCCTCCTGCGAATCCGCTTGGGGCGCGTGCACCGGCAC
This sequence comes from Mycobacterium innocens, assembly GCF_900566055.1. Classification (GTDB taxonomy): domain Bacteria; phylum Actinomycetota; class Actinomycetes; order Mycobacteriales; family Mycobacteriaceae; genus Mycobacterium; species Mycobacterium innocens. Next base: position 3,512 of record NZ_UPHQ01000296.1, on the reverse strand, counting down.
GGCGCTGCCGAGTTCTTCGCCCGTGCAACGATCCACCAACAACGCCTGGGCTTCTAGACTGCCATCAAGTAAGCGGGTGCGGCATCGGGAACGCTGCACCTTGCCGCTGGTGGTCTTGCTCACACTGCCCGGCGGCCCCAACACCACCACCGCACACCGCAACTGGTGGTCTTTCAACGCCACCGCCCGCACTGCCTCAACCACGCCCGACAACACCTGCGGTGAAGCATCTGGGGGCACCTCCACCAGGACCGCCACCGCTTCGCTGGTACCTTCCTCGATACCGAAGGCCGCGATCCCACCCGGCCTGATCGCGCGATGGCAATCACGCAGGCTGTCTTCGATATCTTGTGGATGGATGTTGCGACCCGCCACAATCAGCAGATCCTTGATACGCCCGCACACATACAGCTCACCCTCGCGCAGGAATCCCAGATCCCCGGTCCGCAGATAGCCGCGGCCACCGTCCACCCCAGCCAAGCGAGCTTGGAAGGTAGCTCGGCTGGCCTCCGGGGCCCCCCAATAGCCGGCGGCCTTACTGGGCGAGTCCACCCAGATCTCCCCGACCTGCCCATCACCCAATTCCACACAGCGCTCAGGGTCCACGATGCGCACATCCACGTCATCGGTCGGCTTGCCGCAGCCCATCAACACCTGCGAATCAGGATCATCGGCAGCAACCACCAGCCGCTGCGTTTCCAGCTGGCAGCGATCCACCCGCAGGCTCGAGCGCCCGAACACGGTCACGCCGATGGTGTGTTCGGCAAGCCCGTAGGAAGGGCAGTAAGCCTGCCGGCGCACCCCGGCAATGGCGAAAGCCTCAAAAAAGCGGCGGGTGGTGTCCTCACGCACCGGTTCGGCAGCGCTCATCACCATCTGCAGCGAGCTCAGATCCCATCCTGCCCGCTGTTGGGGGGTGGTTTTGCGCACCGCCAACTCGTAAGCGAAGTTGGGGGCCGCGGTATGGGTGGCGCGCACCCGGTGCATGACCTCAAACCAGAGCGCGGGCCGCTGCAGAAAGCTCAGCGGTGACATCATGGCCAGCTCACCATTGCCGTACAAAGCGCTCAAAATGGCGCCAATGAGCCCCAAATCGTGGTACTGCGGCAACCAGACGACGCTTCGACTGTCAAGGCTGAACCGCAAGCGTCGGCGGTTGAAATCGAGCTGATGCGCCAGGTTGCCATGAGTGACGATGACACCTTTGGGATCCCCGGTCGAACCCGAGGTGTACTGCAGAAAAGCCGGCGTAGCCGGGCCGGGGGCCCAATCCGGCGTCGGTTCGGGAAAAGAGCCCAAACGTAAGCGGCCACCGACTCGCCGCGAAGTCACGTGCCAGGAAAGATCGGCGGGCCACTCAACCGGGTTTGCGGTCACCAACGATTTGGCCGCGCCCAACCGGCGAGCATGGGCATAGCGCCGACTCGTCAGCACCGCTTTGGCGCCACAGGCAGCCACTACCCGCCGAAAGCCATCGACAGACTTTTGCGGGTTGAACGGATCCGGCGGATACACCGGCACCGCAATCACTCCCGCAGCCATGCACCCCAGCAAGCTGCGCACGAAGTCCAAACCAGGCGGATACACCAGCAACGCCCGATCACCAGGCGTCAGACCGCAACGCTGCCATAAGAACTCGGCGACCTCACCCATCTCGGTCACCACACCTGCGCGGCTCACCGACTCAGTCACACGACCTTGACCATTCACAAAGGAGATGGCCGCGGCGTCGGGGATCTGCGCCCCCAGTTGCCGAACCCGCTCGACTAGCAATGACATGACTGCCCCCCGCAGTGAGGTGTTTCTGACTTAACCGCAGAGATGCCGCGCAAAATTATCCAATGCAGGTCTATTCGGTGGAGGTTGGTGCTGGTTCGGCGATGGCAGTCGAGGCGGCGTAGCCGAGCGCGGTCGAGATCGACGAGACCTCATCGGCGGCAGCAGGCAGCACGGAAAGGGTCGGTGCCGCCGCCGTCAGGTGCGCGGCGTTGAGCGTCGAACCAATAGCCGAGAAATCCGTTGCCGCCTGGTCCATCAGATCCGGCACCGCGATCACAGCAGACATCACGGTCCTCCTTACTGGTCCTCATCGACTCATCGGTAGGGCAAGAATCATTGCGGAAACCTGTCACGTCCACTAGGGCCTTTCGCCCCCGATCCGAGCCACCCGTTGGCGTGGGTGTGGGCAGGAATCACATTCGGGCAGAACAAACAACGGCTGCCGATTTCGCATGCGAGCCACAAGACCAGCCAGCGGTGTCGTGATCTACCTGACCAGCCGCAGATGCCGTTCCTGGCCCCCGGAATCGTTCTGGCCGAGCAGGATTCGAACTTGCAAGCGACGTGCCTCACCAAGTTTGAGCGCGTGGTGGGTGGTGGTGCCTCACCGAATTTTGAGCGCGTGGCCCGGAAGGCTTGCCCGATATGGAGGGCGAGATCGACATGGCTGCGAGACGGCAGGTAACTACCGGGGCTGCGGACCCAGTACCGCAAGGCATCGAAGTCGGACAAGAGTAAAACTCTGGATCGGGTGGTGGCCACCACGGGGATGGGCCGCTCGACGGCCCGGCGGATGCTGACCGGCCGGAAACTGCCGGACCCGGCCGAGCAGGTCGACGGGCGCACGCTGCGGCCGCGGAGCTTCAGCGACGACGCCAGTGCGCTGCTGGAATACGTGTGGGTGTTGATGGGCATGCCGTGTGGCAAGTACCTGGTGGTCATGGTGGGCCTCTGGCTGCCACTGCCGGCCGATGCCGGTGATGTTGACAAGCCGTTCGTCACCGAGGCGGCATCAGCTGAGCTCAAGGCGATGAGCGCGGCCACCGTGGACCGCTACCTCAAACCGGTCCGGGGCAGGATGCGCATCAAGGGCATCTCGACAACCAAACCGTCACCGCTGCTGCGGAACTCGATCACCACCCGCACCCGGATCGACCTTCAACTGCTTGGCCACGTAAGTCACCGCCGCAGCTGGAAAATCATCGCTTCCGGGAAGCGTGCCTCAATCTCGAAGTACTTCAGCACCAAGGCGAAGCCAAGACGCGTCACGCCGGTCTTGTTGCCTACCAGCTGCCGGTCATCGCCGATCAACGTTCACGACGCGATCAAATCCTCCGTCGACCACTCCCAGTGCACGAGCCCGAACTGTAAGACAGCAACGCCATCCCCGCCCGACGAATGACGCCATTACGCTACTTTGCACTTCAGGACAGCTTCGGGAGTTCAGGGCCAACTTGCTGTGGGCCGTTCGCTTTCCGGATACATGTAGGTCCCATGGCCTTCGCGGACGAGGTCATCGTCGAAAATCAACACTTCGTTGGCGAGTCGGTCGCGCTGATTTCGGTAGTTGACGACCATCGTCCCGACCCCCACATAAACGGCCTGCGTGTGATCACCTGAGTTGGCCCCAGTTGGGTCGGTTTTCTTCATGAATTTTGGCTCCATCTGGGGCGGTGATCCGCTGCGCGGTGGGGTCAGCGTGTCGTCACGAATATTGGGCCCCACCCGGGATG
>NZ_UPHQ01000297.1 GCF_900566055.1 Mycobacterium innocens | reverse complement strand
AGGACTCGTGATTAAATAACGTCGTTTTTGCTGGTTTCGGGCGCTACGGTTGTGCTATGGCGGATCTGGCGGACTCGGTGGCGCGGCGGTACGCGGTGATGGGACCGCATTTGTCGGAGTTTCAGCGCCGGTTGTGGCTCGGGGCCGAGGCGGCCGAGTTGGGGCCGGGGGGTGTCGCGGTGGTGGCGCAGGCGACCGGGGTCGCGGCCGACACGGTGCGCCGAGGCCGTAAGGAGGCCGATACCGGGATCGGCCCCGGTGCGGGCAGGTCGCGTCGACCCGGCGGTGGCCGCAAGCGCGCCGAATCCCATGACGCGGGGCTGGTGGCCGCGTTCGAGTCGTTGATCGACCCAGTGACCAGGGGCGATCCGATGTCGCCGTTGCGGTGGACATCGAAATCGATCCGTGCCCTGACCGCGGCGTTGCGGGACGAGGGTCACCACGTCAGCGATATCGTGGTGCGCCGGTTGCTGCGGGAACGGGGCTACAGCCTGCAGGCCAACGCCAAGACCACCGAGGGCGGGCAGCATCTCGACCGGGACGCCCAGTTCGCCTACCTCAACGATCAGGCCACCGACCACTTGGCTGCCGGGGACCCGGTGATCAGCGTCGACACCAAGAAGAAGGAGCTGGTCGGGGCCTACAGGAACGGTGGCCGGGAGTGGCAGCCCAAAGGCGAGCCGGAGCAGGTCAAGGTCCACGACTTCATCGACCCCACGCTGGGCAAGGCCAATCCGTACGGGGTCTACGACGTGGGGACGAACACCGGGTGGGTGGCGGTGGGCACCGACCACGACACCGCCGCGTTCGCGGTCAACACCATCCGAGCATGGTGGCACAATGCAGGAAAGAACCTGCACCCCAACGCTTCCCGACTGTTGATCAGCGCCGATGGCGGGGGCTCCAACGGGTACCGCACCCGGCAATGGAAAACCGAACTCGCCGCCCTCGCCGCCGACACCGGCCTGACGATCACCGTCTGCCACCTGCCGCCGGGCACCTCCAAGTGGAACAAGATCGAACACCGCTTGTTCTCCCACATCTCGATGAACTGGCGCGGCAGACCATTGACCAGCCACGAAGTGATCGTCGAGACCATCGCAGCCACCACCACAAGCACCGGGCTGACCGTCCACGCCGAACTCGACCAAGCCACCTACCCCACCGGTGTCAAGATCCCCGACACGCAGATGAAAGCCCTTGAAACCGAACATATCCTGACCCGCCACGACTTCCACGGCGAATGGAACTACACCCTCAGTCCCAGACCGCGACACGCCGACAGCGACCTAGATTAATTTATCGCAA
>NZ_UPHQ01000300.1 GCF_900566055.1 Mycobacterium innocens | reverse complement strand
CGCTACCACCACACCGACATCGAGATCGACAAACTCGCCGAGGCCACCCCCACTCAACGCCGTGCTTTCGACCTCATTGAGGCCACCATCCCCCTGACCATCGCCGCGTAGCCACAAACACAAACCAGCAAACCAGCAAACCCCCAGTTCAGGGCGGAAAACCCTTACCCAGGCAGCCGTAACTTCCGTCTAGACTAGGGCAGGCACTAGGAATACCGGATGCGGACTGGGCAGAACTGGGCAGACTGACTGACGCCGCCTACGCAACCAATGTTGAGCAGGAAGCCGCCCTGGCACACGGTGAATTGCTCATGTATCTCTTCGGCTTGCTAGAGCAGCGTCAAGCAGATCCTCAGGATGACTTTGTGACAGCGCTATCCAATAGCGCCGCGAACGGCCATCCCCTTACCGATGATGAAATCTTACTCAATTGCGACGGCATGCTCAGCGGCGGGCTTGAAACGACACCGCTTGCAGTAGCCGGTGCCCTGGTAGCCATCGCCGACAATCCGGATTGCTGGCAACAGCTTCGTGGGCGCCCAGAGCTGTTTGACTCAGCTGCTGAAGAAATCTTGCGTTGGACTTCCCCTGCGGCGCACGTGATGCGGACCGCCGTCGTCGACATATCGCTTGGTGAGGCCCAGATTCGATCGGGCGACCGAATCGTCGTGTGGCTACCTTCCGCTAACCGTGATGAAGCCGTTTTTCCTGACCACGGGTTCGTCATTGGCCGCAATCCGAACCCGCACCTATCCTTTGGCGGCGGTCCACACTCTTGTGTCGGTGCAGTGCTAGCTCGACTTGAGTTGCGCTGCCTGTTAAGGGTCTTGGCGCGGCTCGTTTTCTCCATCGACGTGACTGGCCGGGAAGTACGCCGTCACTCCAACTTTCTGCACGGTCACGAGATAGCCGGAAGTAACCATGCTGACCGCGACTCATCCATGACCTCCAAACCGGTGACATTCGTGCTCGTCCTTGCTGATGAACGACGGCGCCGCCGCCGGCACTCTCCACGGAGACCGCGTGTTCGACGACATTCGCCGAGTTCTGCAGCCGCCGAACGAGATCCGCGCCGACCACCCTGGACCTGGCGCGGGGCGGCGATGGCGAGTCGAGCGATTCCGTACAGCACGACACTTACTTCCGAGCGGCCGGCGGAACGCGGCCACGCGAGTGCTTTCCCTATGTGTGAGGGCGGGCATCAGCACCCAGTGCCCGCAACCTTGTGCATCAAGGCTCAGACGAGCGTCGCCGTCAGCCGCTTGAAGACTCCGACCCGCAAGCCCACATCGACAGCAAATTGTCGATCGGGAAAGCTTGGGTCGCTATTGGGGAGCGAGTTCGTGCTCGATGAGTTCGCGGTAGACGGGCATGCCTAACAGTTCCGTGTGGGTGCCGGTTGCGTGGATCCGGCCCTGCCGAAGAACCAGGATTTGGTCGGCGTTGGTGACGGTGGAGAGTCTGTGGGCAACTACGAGAAGACTGCGCTGGCCGCGCGCTTGCAGCAGGTTGGTCATGACGTCGTATTCGTTGGCGCGGTCGAGATGGGCGGTTGGCTCGTCCATGAGGATGAGCTGCGATCGGGACAGAAATGCACGGGCCAGGGCCAGTCGCTGGCGTTGGCCACCGGAAAGGCTGCGTCCGCGTTCAAGTACGGGGTTGTCGAGCCGTTCAGGAAGACGGGCGATTTCCTCGGCTATATTCGCCTGTTCGAGGACCCGCCACAAGTCGGCGTCGCCAGCGTCCGGATCGGCGATGAGCAAGTTGTCGCGGATGGTGCCATGGAGCACGGGTGCGTCTTGTTCCAGAAGCCCGAGCCGGCCGCGGAGATCTTTGAGGGGGATGCTGCGGATGTCGCGGCCTTCCCAGCGCACGGTCCCGGCGCTCGGCTCGTGGAAACGGCACAGCAATGCCAGAATGGTTGACTTTCCGGCGCCAGATGGCCCGATCAGTGCGGTGGTCTGATCTCGGAGGAGCGCGAAGGAAAGGTCGTCCAGGACGGGGTCCTTGCTGTAGGAGAACGACACGTGGTCGAATTCGACCAGCGGCGCGCTGTCCTGGCCTTCCCCCGCGAACCCCGGTGCGCTCGGCGTGTTGACACCGTCCGAAATGGCGGGCGACGGCGGGTCGCCCTCTGGCAGTTCCCGCAGGATGGCGATGAGGTGCTGATGCGCGCCTGCTGCGATACGCACATTGGCGAATGCGATAAACGCAGCGGTGACGGGAAAAACCGCGTACACGACGAAGGCGAACAGACTGACGAACTGGCCAACGGGCAAGCCGCCGTCCGCGACGCGGCGCCCATTAATGATCATGATTGCCAGAAATGAGCCGGTGACGCCCAACCGGAAAACTAGAATACTGATGGCGGTGGATGACGCAATGCGGACGCCAGACTCATAGGCGGCGTGTGCACTGCCGCCGATGGACTTCGCTTCGCGGTCTTCAGCACCGTACAGCTTTACGGTGCGAGCGGCGCCCAGGGCTCGCTCCAATCCGGCTGTGTAGTCACCTAGCGCGGCCTGGCAATTCAATGAGGCGCGTTGGATCCGTGACAGAAACGGACTGCCGGCAGCGAACGCCACCCCCATGGCCGCTGCCACGATACCCACGGTGAGCGCATCAATTGTGAGCATGAAGATGCCAGCACCGAGCAAGGTCAACACCCCAAAAACGACGTCGCCGACGGCGCGTGGCATCTCACGCAACATACTTGCGTCGCTTGTTCCGCGGGCCAGCAGGGTTCCGGTGCGACTCTCGTCCAATAGTCCGATCGGCAGGCGAACAACGTGATTGGTGAAGATGGCTCGCAACCGCAACACGATCTTCTCGCCGACCCGGCCCAGCCGATAATGCCCTAACGCCTCGGCCAGCAGCTGCCCGGCAAGCATGATCACCAGCAAGATGGCCAACTTGAAAATCGGTGAGCCGGCCGCTGCACCGTCGACGAGCCGGCCAATCAGCAGCGGCTGCAGCAGGGTGAGCGCGGTCGCAACGCCGAGCAGAACCACGCTCGCCATCATCGAGACCCAATGGGCGCGAAGCAGAGTGAGCATGCGATGTTCGGTGGCTACGAAGCTTTTGGCTGGCGCCATCAACACTTATCCTTTCCGGCGCGCTGGTCAGCACTAACCGAGCGTGTCCCGAGTCTCGCGGAACTTCGGTGATGGTCCACGGCGAATTCTAGACGATCCCCGACTTATTGAGTAGCCAAATCACTTAAGCTTCCAAATCACTTAACTCGGACACTACCAGGACCCTGACCGGCCCGCTGTTGAAATTTGCATTAATGCAACGCTGGTCGATGAATTCTATTTTTTTGCTTGCGGCCACCATATCGTTGTAGATGAATTCGACTTAGCCCTTATTGGGAGTCGGATTGCGGCCGTCTACTTTTCCGCTATTTCCGGCGCAACCATTGCTCTCACTCCATCGGCTCGCTGCTCGACCTGGTTAGCCGCGAATAGAATACGAAGCCTCGAGCGATTATATTGAAGACAAGGATCGGCTTGTTCTCTATGACCGCTGACGACCGCGTGTCTCTTAGTAGTGCGGGCGCCGGTCAACCATTCGAATTTCGAGGGGCGGTGACCGCCGATCCCGGCCGGGCGTTGTCGTCGATTGATCTGCTCGACGAGGAGGAACGCTTCGACCTCGCTACCATCGGCAACCGCGCGGTGCTGACCAACCCGCACCAGCGGCGGTGTCGATCCCGGCCGCGTTGGCCGCCCAGGGTCGCGCGCACCCCCGATATCTATGACCTATCGACAATTCGATGAGGCCTCCAACCGGCTGGCGCACTTGCGCTGCCAGGCATCCTTCATTCCCTGCAGGGCCGGTCGCGATGCCGGTCTCCACACACGCCCATCGAGCAGATCGTTGACCGTTATCGTTCCAGCCATGACCTGAGCGTGGCCCCAAGATAGCGACCTGACCAGCCGATTTCACGGCAGGCGTCCGACCGCCGACCTAACACCCGCATCACCGCAGCCAACCGACCAACCCAACCAATACCTCGACGGTCCGAGGCCGGCCTCACTAGTTACCCTCTACTGTAAAATCACTCTGCCCTGGACATGCCACCTAAGTCGTCGAGAACTGAACCAGAGGGACATTGGCCAACTACCCGTACCGTGGGCAGAACCGGCGCTTGCCCATTTGGCAGCCTGACGCAACACCTACTGACCCAGCTGCCCCCGCCTTTCATGCCCTGCCTAGCCGGTTCAGCGCGTGGAAGGTGGCGCGCCGCGAGTATCCGGTTGCTTGGACTGAGTCGGCCAATTACGGCGAATTCTGGTGCGTTACCACCCACGGCTTCGCGCGCGAAGTGCTGCAAAATCCTCGGCACTTCGCATCGGCCTCCGGTATGCGCCTGGGTGCCAACGAACGCGCGGTCGCGTTGGCTTCCGGAAAAATGCTGGTCGTCACCGATGGCGCTGATCACCGCAGACTGCGCGCCGCACACACCGCGTGGCTGTCAAGCTCAGCGATTGATCGCATCCGTCCCGGTATGGAACATGACATTGAGAGTCTGGTCGCCGATCTGCTTGCGCGCGGTGGCTCGTTCGACGCCGTCAAGGAACTCGGCGCGATCGTCGCCCGCCAGGTCTTGGCGCGAGTGCTCGGCATACCGCAGGCGGACTGGGGAGAACTTGCCCAACTGACCGACGCCGCCTACGCAACCAATGTCGCGCAGGATGCTGCCGAAGCACACGGTCAATTGCTTATGTACCTCTATGAACTGCTGCAACAGCGTCGAGCAAATCCACAGGACGACTTTGTGACCGCGCTCTCGCAGGCGACTGTGGATGGCCGTCCGCTCACCGACGACGAGGTTTTGCTGAACTGTGTCGGCATGCTTACCGGTGGGCTGGAGACGACTCCGCTCGCGGTATCGGGTGCCCTGGTTGCTTTCGCCGAAGATCCGGCTTGCTGGCAGCGGTTGCGCGAGCACCCGGAGTTGTTGGACGCAGCCGTCGAGGAGATCCTGCGTTGGACTTCTCCCGCGGCACACGTGATGCGGACGGCCACCACCGACGTATCCCTTGGTGAAGCCCGGATTCGAGCAGGCGACCGCGTCGTCGTGTGGATACCTTCCGCCAATCGTGACGAAGGCGTTTTCCCCGACGGCGACCGTTTGGTGGTGCACCGCGAACCGAACCCGCACCTGTCCTTCGGCGGGGGGCCCCACTACTGTGTTGGCGCGGTTTTAGCTCGCCTCGAACTGCGCAGTCTGTTCATGATCCTGACGCGGCTCGTTGTGTCCGTCGCCGTGACGGGGCGAGAAGTACGCAGGCAGTCAAATTTTCTGAGTGGCCACGAGGTCGCTGAAGTAACCATCGTGCCTGACCCGGAAGCTTGCCACAGGAGGTAGCCACTGGAGGCAATGGTGTCAGACGGGTCAGCCAGCGTGGTCATCGAGTCGTCGACGCTGCTGTCGATTGTCAGCCGATTCCAGGTAACAATCGAGGAGTTGGTCAATACCTGCTTGAGTCGGCTGGCGTACCGGCTGAGCGATTCGGTAGTCGGGAGCTATCGCATACACCGAAGCGGCAAAGCGTTCAGCAGCCGGCTGGACAAGTGATATGCATCGGTTCGGCAAATGGAGACGGCAATGTGCGCAATATAGTGATTAACCGCGATAGCGCCGGGTCACTGGCTAGTCTGCCGCTATGAGCGAGAGGCGACGCATAGCCGCGAAGCGCCCCGCGGGATCTTCTTTCTTCCGTTGGGCGGCAGCGCAGATCGATCAACTCCATGCGGCCACACGCGCCAAGAGCTCACGGTTTGATGCCGCGGCTGTCACCGGCCACCTCGAAACTTTTTTCGACGAACAGAGATGTATCGACGTTGCCGGGCTGGCCTGCCGGCGGACCATCTGATGGTCGAGCACCGCGCTCCTGCGCCGCACGCGGCATCAAGCACGGAGTTGTGCTCGTGACCTCCGCCACGCAGAGCGGGACTTCGGCCCGCCCGGTTGTTCTGTTCGTGCTGGGCTCGGGCCGGTCCGGAACGTCGGCGCTTACGCGGGTTCTCTCGCTATGCGGTGGTACGCTCCCGCCCGGGCTGCTGGGCGCCAACTCGGCCAATCCGCGTGGCTATTGGGAGCCTCGCAAAGCCATCATTCTCAATGAAGCAATCCTGCGGCGCCTTGGCAGCGCGTGGGACGACCCGACGCTGCGTCTGCAGGAGGAAGGTGCGTTTGACGCCGAATACAAGGCCGCCTGCATCACCAAGATCAGGGCTTTTCTCACCACGCTGCCGGCCGCACCGCTCATGGTCATCAAGGAACCGAAGATTACGGTGCTGTCCGGCGTGTGGTTCGAGGCTGCGCGTCTAGCCGGTTTCGATGTCGTGGCCGTGATTGCGGTGCGCCACCCGCAGGAGGCCATCGCGTCGCTTAGGAGGGTGGGTCCCTCCCCAGAGCTTGCAAGTGCCTTGTGGCTGAAAGCCAATCTGCTGGCCGAGAGAGACACGCGCGGCTCGCCGCGCGTGTTCGTCGAATACGCAAACCTCCTGGACAACTGGCGCCGGGAAGTAAAGCGGATTTCCGCGGCGCTCGCGATCGATCTCAACACCCGGGATGAGGGCGCGATCGAGGTGTTTCTCAACCGGGATCTTCGCCGCCAGCGACACTGCGGCCCGGTGACAGACCCCTTCGGCGCAGACTGGATTTCCGCCGTTTACGAATCGCTGAGCGCAGCCGCGCGAGACGAGCCCTGGGATGGGTCCGCGCTGGATCGCGTTTTCGAGGCGTATCGGACGAGCGAACATGGTTTCCGAACGGCGCTCGAGGAGTTCCACCGGATGCGCCGCCTAAGTTTTGCGATGCGGCCGTCCATCATGAAGCTGATCTACGAGGTCAACGCGATGGCTCAACGACGCAGCGGGACTTGGGCCTAATGCAGGGAATCGAACGCGAATCTCTATCGTAAAGTCAAGGTGAAATCTAGAAGCATCTCAGTTTAGTGCCACCTTGAGTTGTTCTCCGAATGACTTCAGCACCTCCCTTTGCAGCATTTCATGATGTTCGCAATCGACAGGGTATTCGACGACGTCGCCAGAAACGTATGGCCGCCAACTTTGTACAAGCGGCGAACCACTGCCAGGCTGCCGGGCCGAGAAGATAACCACGTCACCGTCGAATATTTCTGGCGCATGCTGTAAAAGGAGGCGCATACCAGTGTTTATGTTCTTGCCGATGATTTCCACGAGCTGTCTGGGTGGGAGAATGATGTCCGCCGCGTCATGCTGGTGAACCAATGCCTCTGCCTGCTGATAAGTAAGTGGTCGGGACCCTTCCCCGTACTCGAGATCTTCAATATGGATGCCAGCCGCCGTTAGCATCATCTTGAGAGCATCGCTTTCCGAGGCGTGATCTGGCAAGTTTTGGACGTCAATTGGGGTGTCGAGACTAGCATCGAAGATTATCAGGCGCCCTACTGCGCATCTCCGCCGGCGCAGCTCAACGGCAACCTGATGCGCAATGACGCCGCCAAGAGAATAGCCGAGAATATTGTATGGGCCGTCCGGATGAACCGCTCGGAGCGTATCTGCATAGTTCTTGGCCATATCGCGGATTGACCTGGGCTCAGATCCCCCATTTTGCGCGGCTTGTTGAATGCCAATGATTGGGCAGCCCAGATACGGACCTAGGTTTCGGTATGGCCAGGCGAGGCCCCCCAAAGGATGAATACAAAACAGCGGAACCCCAGCGCCATCCTTGAATACCTCGAAAGGAACAACCTCGACCGAACTGTTCGGTGAGTCCAGCTGTCGGCTCAGGCTTTCAACCGTGGGCGCTTCAAACAGGGTGCGTACCGCTAGATCGGCGCCCAAGGTGGTGTTGATCGTCGCGATCACCCTTATCGCTAGCAGTGAATCCCCACCGAGCTCGAAGAACGACTCCTCCACCCCGACCCGCTCCAGCCCGAGCACCTGGGCGTAGATGCCGGCCAGGATCTCGTCGACCGCGGTGGCCGGGGCGCGGTAGCGGTCGCCGTCTTGGTAGTCGGGTGCTGGCAGGGCGCGGGTATCGAGCTTGCCGTTGACCGTCAGCGGCAGTTCGGCGAGCACCATCACCGCCGCCGGCACCATGTAGCCCGGCAGCCGCTGGGCCAGCGCGGCGCGCAGCTTGGCCGGTTCCACTGTCCCGGTGGCCGTCTCGGTGACATAGCCGACCAGGCGCTTATCCCCGGGGTGGTCCTCGCGGGCGATCACCACCGCCTGATCCACCCCATCCAGCCTGGCTAACGCCGCCTGAACCTCGCCGCACTCGATGCGGTATCCGCGGATCTTGACCTGCTCATCGGCGCGCCCGAGATAATCCAACTGCCCATCAGCACCCCAGCACACCAAATCCCCAGTCCGGTACATCCGTTGTCCCGGCGCCCCCGCGCCGGCGAACGGACACGCCACAAACCGCGACCCGGTCAACCCAGACCGACGCCAATACCCGACACCCACCCCCGCACCGGCCACATAC
>NZ_UPHQ01000302.1 GCF_900566055.1 Mycobacterium innocens | reverse complement strand
AGTCGTAGTCGTCGGCATGCTCACGGACCAATCGGACCGCCTTGGCCTTGGTGTTCTCGTCGTACTTGCTTGGCATCGTGCCATCCTTCCCAAGAAAGGAAGTGCGCACGAAACCCGGGACGATTCAGTACTGCCAGCATCATCGCCGGGTCATACACCGACCCGCCCTTGCCATCGACCCGATACGCCGCATAGAACGCGTTCAAATCCAGCTCAGCGACGACGTCAAGCACGAAGAACGCCAGATGATCCTCGGGCAGCCACTCCCGCATCGACGGCGGCATCAGCATCAACTGATCGACATCACCCACGCGCAGATTCACCGACACTTCGAATTATCGCAGGTAGCAGCATCTTTGACTCAAATCGACACGGAAATAAACCATTCAAACCATGGATTCGTGCGACACCCTCAGCAGTACCAGGTTGGTTGCAAGTTGTTAATCTGCCCCCGCGTAACTTTGCCGGCCAGGCGAAGGGATTTGGTGGAGCCTCTGCCGGCAGTGGGCGGACATGTGCCCGGTTGGTATGGGTGGTGTTAGGTGTGCTGCCGGGATGGTAGATGCGGGATTGGATCGGCTGGTGTTTGTCGGTGGGGTGTGAGTGGGAGGTCGTAGCTGATGGTGTTTGCGGTGGAGCCGGTGGTGGTGGGAGCTTCGGCCGCAGCTCAGGCGGGATTGGCTGGGCAGCAGGGTGCTGGGATTGCCGCGGGTGCGCCGACATTGGTGGGGGTGATGCCGATGGGCGAGGATGGCGATTCGGCGGCGTTCGCTGCGGCGCTGGCCGAGGTGGGAGCAGCGTATGTGAGCACCGCTGCTGAGCATGCCGCGGCGCGCGGGGTGTTTTCTGATGCGCAGTCGGTGTCGGCCGAGATGACGGTGGCGAGTGAGGCGCTGCGCGCGGCGGCGATGACGCTGTAGCGGTTCGGCGATTGTGGTGGTGCATCCGTGGCCGGTGTTTTCGCCGGAGGACAACTATGCGACGTTGGCGTCGGGGTCTGGCCCGGCCTCGACGTTGGCTTTTGCGCAGACGTTGAGTGCGCAGGCGGCGCAGGTGCAGGCGGTGGTGGCGGCCTCGTCGGCTAGTGGGGCCTCGACGTATGGCGGCGGTTGGCGCGGGGGCTGCGTTTCGTCAAGTGGTTTGGCCCCACTGATCTGCATGAATTTTGGCCCCGGGCGTTTGGTGTTGGGGCTTGATAGTTGGTGTGCTGGTTCGGCGGCAGCGAGGTGCGCTGCGTGTTGGTGTGCGGTGTCGAGTTCGGCGGCGGTGTGCTGGGCGTATCTGATGGCGTTTTGCAGGTT
>NZ_UPHQ01000310.1 GCF_900566055.1 Mycobacterium innocens | reverse complement strand
GCGGGCAGACCGGCCGCCACCAGAGTTTGCTTCGGACATGATCAGATCCTCCGTAAAAGCTGGGAGAACCCGTCGGATGCCGTCTGATCGACACGCCGATCTCTATCGCGAAGTCAGACGCAAACCAGTACTGCACCGGGGAGCGGTCCTCGCGTCGGATCGAGCGACGGCTGATCGAGGATGTGGCGGTGCGGGTGGTCGCGGCCAACCAACAGCCTGATCACGCCACGCTGGCCCGGTTTCGCCGCCGCCACCAGGACGCGATCGCAGCATTGTTCGGGCAGGTCCTGAGTCTGTGCGTTAAGGCCGGTCTGGTCGATGCGGGGATAGTCGCGATCGACGGCACCAAGATCGCCGCTAATGCCTCGTTCTCCGCTAATCGCGACCATGCAGCCCTGAGCGCCGAGCTCGGCGAATCCCCGCTGCAGGATTTTGCCGCTGCGGCTCATCGAGTCGCCGAACAGGTCTTGGCCGAAGCCGAGCAGATCGATGCGGCCGAGGATGACCAAGGCAGGCACGATCAGGACAGGCGGTTGCCGCCTGGGTGGGCCGGAGGGCGGGATCGGCGGTCCCGAATCAAGGCTGCCCTCGACGAACTCGAGTCACAGAAGGCACACGACTTCCAGACCCGGATGGCCGAGCGGGCCCGCAAAGAGGCTGAGCAGGGCCACAAACTGACCGGGCCGAAACCGAGCACGGACACCGCGCGGCGAGCGCGGCCGCGGCGGGCGAACACGACCGATCCGCATTCGCGGATCATCGCGCACTCCTCCAAAGGTCCCGCTGCAGGGCTACAACGCGCAAGCGGCCGCAACGACCGGGCAAATCGTGCTCGCCGCCGAGGTCGCCGCCACCACCAACGACCAACCCCATTTTGTGCCGATGGCCACCGCGGTGACCGAGAATCTCGCCGAGGCCGGGCACCGCGATGGTGCGGGTACGTTCGTGGCCGACGCAGGGTACTGGACCAGCGCGAACGGCACCGCCGACGTCGGTGCCGAGGTGTTGATCGCGACACGAAAATCCGTTTGGCGCAAGGCCGACAAGCCCGGCGACGACAAGCTGGCAGTCCTGGCGAAGGTGAACCGCGGTGAGCTGTCCCAACGTCAAGCAGGTGCGATTCTCGGCGTCTCCTATACCTGGGTACGGGACATGACCAAGCGGTACTTCGGCCGCGACGGACAACGCATCACCCGCAGCGCCGAACCCGAACCCGAAGAGTGGATCCCGGTCATCGAACGCGTCGCCGCCGGCGAGATCTCCCTGCGTGCCGCCAGTGACAACCTCGGTGTCTCAGTGACGCGGGTCAAAACGATGCTCGCACACGTCCAGGGCGCCCTCACCGATCCCACCGTCGCTCGAAAAGCCATGGACGACAAGCTCGCCCAACCCGACAACGCCACGTCCTACCGCAAACGCGCCGTCAGCATCGAACCTGTCTTCGGCAATATCAAAGCCAACCTCGGATTCCGCAAATTCGCCCTCCGCGGCCATGCTGGAGTGAACAGCGAGTGGCGCCTGATCTGCACAGTGCACAATCTGCTCAAACTCCAGCACGCAATACCTGCCTGAACCAAAGAGCAAGCAGACCTGACTCGCCAGCCAATGCAAACCATCGCCGCAAAAACAACCCACCATCGATTCGTGCGACACCCTCTGCTTTGCCCCTATCACCACCGCGCCCACCACCGCGGCATCATCACCATCACCGGCCCCGCAGCCACTCTCAGCGTCACCGACACCAGCGGCCGCCAACTCAGCACAAGATCGCTGGCACGCCCACCCACCCAAC
>NZ_UPHQ01000311.1 GCF_900566055.1 Mycobacterium innocens | reverse complement strand
TATGCGCAACCGCTCGGCGGCGCGGTGTACTCCTGGCGCGAGTCTCACGGTCGTAAGGAAGTCGACGCGATCGTCGAGACACCGGACGGTTGGGCCGCATTCGAGGTGAAGCTGACGGGCGATCAAAGCGTCATCGACAGGGCGGCGAAGGGCCTCCTCGACTTCGCGGCCAGTGTGGATACTTCCAGGCATGGCAGCCCGTCCGCTCTCGTTGTCATGACTGCGAGCGGCGGTGGCGGCAAACGAACCGATGGGGTTCATGTCGTGCCGATCTCGGCACTGGGGCCGTAGCCATCAACGCACGCCCCACCGCGGCAGCATCCGGGCGGGCTCCGCCGGATTGACGACAATATCGACGACAACGGCGACGACAACTGCTCCCTCAACCACCGCCCCTCCACAGCCGAAACGTCGGCGTCGTGCCTGGTCAAAAATTCTGCCCGCTCCTGGCAGTGTTGGGGTCAGGAGTTCGAGTCCCCTTAGCTCCACCAGGCAAACGCGGATTTCAGCGGGCTAATCTGAGCCGTTTGACGACAGTTGGCGCTTGAACCCTCGCCCGTGAGTGCGAACACGTCGCCCATCAAGTTCACTAGCCGGCTGCGTCGCGCCGCATTCGATCTTTGCCACAGCGCCGTGTGGTACGGAACGGCGCGAGGTAGAGGGTTTCCGCTCCCCGAAACTAAGTTGACCTAGTAAACCATGAAGTCTAACTTATCTAAGGGATCCTTTTGAGCTACGCCTTTCCGAATCGCCAAGGATGACTCAGGGAGACAGATGACGGATATCCGCGACGCGTTGGGGGAGCTGTGGCGTGCGGACGATCGCGCACCGATGGTCGAATACAACGGTCGCTGGCTGACCTGGGGTGAGATCCGCACCCTTACCGAGAAAATCGACGCTGAACTCACCGCGGCGGGGTGCGGTGCCGGCGGTCGGGTCGCCTGGGTGCAAAGCAACCGCCCGGAGTCGGTCGCGGCCCTGATAGCGATCTTTCGCAGTGAGCGCACCCTGGTCGCGATAAGTCCGCTGCAGCCGCCACCGCGGCTAGGCGCCGATCTGGTTACCTCCGGTGCACGGTATGTCCTCGCTCCCGCATATCTCTGGTCGGAACGGGTTTTCGTCGACAGCGTGGCCGAGTTGGACGCCACGGCATGGAGTTTTGATGCCGACGTGATGGTGCGACGTGCGGTGTCCTCGCGTCCCTCGGAAACCGGCGACGCCAGCGTAGCGATCGAGATGTTGACGTCGGGAACAACCGGACCGCCCAAGCGCATTGCTCTCAAGCGCCACCAGATCGAAGCAGCGCTTGCCGCGGCGAAAGCTTACGGCGGAACTGGGACCACGAAGCGGCCGCCGCTCACCGGAGCGGCCGGTATTGTGGCCCTGCCGATCGTTCACATCAGTGGACTGTGGTCGCTGCTGCAGTCGTTGGTTGGCGCGCGGCCGGTGGTAATGCTCGAGCGGTTCACAGTCGAAAGTTGGCACGCCGCAGTCAAGGAGCACAAACCGGCGCTAGTCGGGCTACCGCCGGCGGCGATCCAGTCAGTGCTCGACGCCGGTATTCCCGCAGCGGACCTGGCGAGTCTGCGTGCCGTCACGGCGGGCACCAGCCCGGTCGATCCCGCTCTGGTCGACGCTTTCTTCGAGAAGTACGGGGTCCCAATCCTGATCGTCTATGGTGCCACCGAATTTTCTGGCGCCGTCGCCGGCTGGTCCATCACCGATTTCCGAACCAAGTGGGGCACCAAACACGGCAGCGTCGGACGAGCGTTTCCGGGGGTACGGCTGCAGGTCATCGATGATCGGGGCAACGCGGTTCCGTCCGGACACACCGGGAGACTGCAGGTGGCCGCGCCCCAGGCCGCCAGCAACGGTGAAGCCGACACCTGGTTAACCACAAGCGATCTCGCCCACCTTGACCAGGACGGTTTCCTCTACATCGATGGCCGCGCTGACGACGTGATCATCCGCGGTGGGTTCAAGATCGCGCCAGAAACCGTAGCCGGCGCCTTGCGTGCGCACGAAGCGGTGCGCGACGCTGCCGTCGCCGGACTGGCCGATCCCCGGCTGGGCCAAGTTGCCGTGGCGGCTGTCGAATTGGTGCCTGGCGAAACGGCCACGGCCGAACAGTTGCGAACGCACTGCCGGGGGTTGCTGACTCCCTACGAGGTGCCCGCCGACATTTTCGTCGTCCCTGATCTACCTCGCGGCGCCGCACTGAAGGTCGATCGTACCCGTCTAGTCGAGATGCTTGAGAACCGGCGCAGCGGCAGGGGCGCAACTGGCACAAGCGAATAGGGCGCACCAGCACGCAATCATGGATGTAGGCCGTCGATGCCGGCGTGATGCTCAAGAGCTAGGAGGAACGATCGATGACGACCGCAGACACCGCTGCCATCGAGGGCAGGATCACCGATGAGGACATCGAACGAGCCCGGGCCCAGATCGGCGTGCCGGTCAATAAACGAGAAGAACCATGGAACAGGCTGCCGCAGCCCGATGCGATCAGCCACTTCGCCTTCGGCATCGGGGACGACAACCCACTATTCATCGACCCTGACTATGGCCGGGGGACACGTTGGCACGGCCAGATCGCGCCGCCGACGTTTGCGATCAGCACGGGTCTCGACCAGACACCGATATACACCGATCCCGAGCGAAAGGAGCTGTTTCGTGGACTGTTCCGCGGCACCGGCAAGTACTACTCGGGCGTGAAATGGATGTGGTACCAGCCAATCTACCCGGGTCGGCCGGTGCTCATGGAGGGCTACACGCTCGACGTGCAGGTCAAGGAGAGCGAATTCTCGGGCGGACGGTCGGTCAAGGAGACCTACCGCTATCTGTATGTCGATACCGACGGCAATCCCATCGCGACCCGCGACGAGTCTTACATCAACGCTGAGCGACACGGCACTAAGAAGTCCGGCAAGTACGGCCACATTCAGCGTCAGTATTGGACGGAAGAGGAGTTCGCCACAGTTGAGCAGGCCTACGCAGACGAGGTGCGGCGCGGCGCCGAACCGCAGTGGTGGGAAGACGTTTCGGTTGGCGACCAGTTGCCGCCGGTGATGAAAGGCCCACTGACAGTGGTGGATATCATCAGCATGCACATGGGTTGGGGGTGGGGAGGTTATGGCGTCGGCCCGCTGAAGTTCGCACACCAGCTGCGTCAGCGGATGCCGGCGTTCTACCAACCCGATGAGTACGGAGTGCCTGATGTAGTCCAGCGGTTGCACTGGGATGCCGCACGGGCACAAGCCCTTGGTATCCCGGCACCCTATGACTACGGGCAGATGCGGGCGGCTTGGATCGGCCATCTGCTGACGAACTGGATCGGCGACGATGGATGGCTGGCTGAAATGGAACTGCAAATGCGGGGATTCAATTACCACGGCGATATTCAGCGATGCACGGGCACGGTGACGGCCAAGGGCGGCCCGGACGACGCGGTGTGTGTCGAAGTGTCCGCCACCAGTCAGCGACACGAGACGACCACCGCGGGCACGGCGACGGTGCTGCTGCCTTCCAAGGCCAACGGTGCAGTGGCGCTGCCGGTTGCCGACGCGGCTCTACGGCGGCGCGGAGCAGCGGTCGCCTCGCGGATTTCGGGACAGGTCGGCGCCGAAATCCGCCGGCTCTATGGGGAATAGCAGCATGAAGCGAAATATCTTCGACGTCGAGTACCAGCAATTGCGCGAAACGACCTGCCAATACCTCGAACGCGGAGTGATACCCAACGTCGAAAAGTGGGAACGCGACCGTGTCGTCGACCGCTTCGCCAACGTCGTGGCAGGAAAATACGAGCTGTTCGGGTTCGACATGCGCGAGGAGTACGGCGGTGGCGGCTCCGACCACTGACGAGCAGAAGACCCAATGGCTGCCCGGCATCATCAGAGGCGATGTCAGCGTTGCCATCGCGATGATCGAACCGGACGCAACGGCTCCAAGACTTTCATATCCTCTGCAATTGCGTGCAGGGTCCATGGCGGATATGGCTACATGAATGAATACGAACGACGTAGCACAGGCGATTGCGGCATTCCCCGAGCCGGCGGCAGCAGGCGTGCACGAAGCGGCGGCAGGCTCCGGATGTCCACATTGCCAGCGCTGACACAGGTTCAATCGATCGAGGCCCACGGGCTGCAGGAGTTGACGGGCACGGCCGACTTCCGGGCGGGTTTGTCGTCGTTTCGACACCGAACACGACCCAATTTCCACGGTTCGTAGCGAGGAGCAAGCATGACAGACATGCCGGAACTGAGCACCATAGAGTTCGAGGTCGCCCACCACGTAGCGACCGTGACGTTGAACCGGCCCGATCGGATGAACAGTTTCACCAAGCGCATGGCCGACGAGATGGTTTCCGTGTGGGCGCGGGTGCGTGAGGACGAGGACATCCGGGTTGCCGTGCTGCGCGGCAACGGCGATCGTGCGTTCTGCACGGGCATCGATGTCGCTGAGGGTGTCTGGTGGGCTGACGAGCCGATCTTCAATCAGGAGGACCCCGGCGCGCTGCTCGGGCCCAAGGCGCACAAAGTATGGAAGCCGGTAATCGCCGCGCTGCACGGAATGGTTGCCGGTGGCGCAATGTATTTCGTGAACGAATGCGACTTCGCGATCTGCTCTGAATCAGCCGTATTCTTCGATCCGCACGCCAACGCGGGCGCTGTTTCGGCGTTGGAGCCGATGGGCATGCTGGCTCTCGGCGTTCCCTACGGCGAGGTGATGCGCTGGGCGCTGCTGGGCAGCGAGGAACGTCTCACTGCCCAGACCGCATTACGGGTGGGGCTCGTCACGGAGATCGTTGCTGACGGTCAATTACGCGCACGGGCAGCGGAATTGGCTGCTGAAATCGCAGCCCGCCGCCCGCAAGCCATCCAGGGAACCGTACGCGCGATGTGGGAAGCGCGTGATCTGCCTCCAACTCTGGCTCAGCGGCACGGTCTGTCGTACACCCACCTGGGCAACGCCGGTGAGGGGCGCAGTGACTCGCGGACGAATAAGCGAGCGCCTCGCACTCGATGAGGTGCACAGAAATCATGCCGGAACTCGTCTAATGGGATCCGCGCTCGGCGGCTGCTTTGCGGAGTGTCTCGAGTTCCTCCAGCAGGCCGTCGGCAAGTCGTTGGGCATCCGGCACCAGGTCGCGGTTCGTGGTGAAGGAGAAGAAGGCCTTTCCCATATAAGTGATGACCGCGCACACCGGTCCGATGCCGAGCGCCTGCATCATCATGATGTAGAACTCGTCGATACGGGCCCCGCAGATGAAGCGTGGTTCTGTTGATGTCGCGATGTTGGTGACACAAAGGTTGAACACCGGCGGCAACTCGGGCACCAGATTCCTCGTCAATGCGTGCATCACGAGCTCGAGGGTGCCTGGCGTGACCAGATCGAAAAGGTTCTCGACGGGATTGGTGCCGGCATGCTGAAGACCCGACTTGGCCTTGCCCATCGCGGTCGAGATGTGCTCGAGCCTCTCGACAGGATCAGGGATGTGCGTCGGCAGAAGTGGAGTCAGGAGCGAAAAGCGGTTCTCGACAGCACGTTCGGCGGTCTCATGCCGCATGTTCACCGGATTGACTGCCGTTAGCGGCTCGTCTGGCAGTTCGGCTCGCTCAAGGAGATAGTTGCGCAGGCTACCTGTCACCATGGCTAGCGCGACATCATTGAACTTCACGCCGAACTCGTCGCGCACCGTCGCGATGTCGTCCATCGACGCCTCAATCCAACCCATCGCGCGCCGGATCTGCCCCGGGGAGACCTCGCTGAGCGAGACGTGAGGGCAGCTGAACGGCATGCCTGTCGTCTTGGCCGGTTGGTCCGGCTTCTTGCCTCGACGGAAGAGCGACAAAAGCGGGCCGGGGCCAACCGCTCGCGCCAGCCCAGTTCCTGCACGCGCGGCGCGTAAGGGTCGTGTGACAAGGTTTGGCACCGCTCGCAGCAACAGTTCCGCACCGGTCGGTATCCGATCCGGTTTCCAGTGATCTGCCGGTATCTCGTTCGGGATGTCGGGCGAGGTAGTCATCAGATGCGACAACATGTCCAGGCCGCCCATACCGTCGACGTATGCGTGATGCATCTTGATGAACAGCGCAATTCGGCCGTGCTTGAGCCGCTCAATGAACCACGCGTCCCACAGCGGACGGGTTTCGTCCAACGGGGGATCGCCCAATTGCGCTACGAGTTCGCGCAGCTCGGCAGCACCGCCTGGCGGTGGCACGGCGATGCGGTGCACATGGCGGTCGATGTTGAAGTCGGGATCCTCCGCCCAGGCGGGTTCCGTGAGTCCGAAGGGTGTTCGAATTAACCGGCGCCGCAGGGGTGGCATCGCCGGCAGCTGGCTTTGCAGGTGTTGCTTGACCACGTCGAATGTCACCGGATTGGGTGACGTCTTGGGATCCAAGACCAACACACCACCGCCATGGAGCGGCCAACGGGCGGTGTCTAGCGAGACGAAGAGCGTGTCGAGGGTTGACAGCGAACGCATTAGAGTGGCTCGGCGTTAAGACGCACTCGGCGACGAGGCGGCAAGGTGCTCGTCCGCGGCATAGAGATCCTCGATCGCCTTCGCGTATTTCTCCAGCACGACGGCTCGCTTCACCTTCAAGGTAGGCGTCATCACATCCGAATCCGGCCCCCACACCTCGGGCAGGACCTTGATCCGTTTGACTTGTTCCACTCTGGCCAGCGCTTGGTTGACCTCTTCCAAGTGTCTGAAGATTTCGTCCAGAAGGTCGGGGTCGGACATCAGGGCGATCGGATCCGTCGTGTCCTTTCCATGGCGCTGCGCCCATGCAACGATTTCCAGCGGATCGGGCACGATCAGCGCGGCGGGGAACTTCCGTGCTTCCCCGACGACAACGGCGGTGGAGACCAGCGGGTGGCTCGAGATGGCGGTTTCGATTGGCTGCGGAGCGATGTTCTTCCCGCCCGCGGTGATGATGAGATCTTTCTTTCGGCCGATCAGTACCAGGTAGCCGTCCTCGTCGACGCGACCCAAGTCACCGGTGCGAAACCATCCGTCGTCGGTGAATGCTGCTTTCGTCTGCTCCGGATCGTTGAGGTAGCCAACGAATGCCTGCGGCCCATGCATCTCGATTTCGTTGTCGGCTGCAATCCGGAGATCGACACCGGGGAATGGCCGGCCCAAAGTTCCACGGCGCGGATCGTGGGGCGAGCAGACACCACCGATGAACTCGGTCAGCCCGTACGCGTCGGCGAGCTCGACACCAAGTGCGGCCATTCCGTCCAAAACATCAGCGGGCATCGAAGCGGCCGCGGTGAGCGCGATTTCGATGGTATCCAGTGCCAGGGTCGAGGCAATGTGTTTGCGCGCGGGCTCCGCCTCGGCCAACGCGATCTCCAACTCGGCTGGCACTGCGCCGGTTTCGGTGCGTGTATGAATCGTCTGCAGCCCAACGTCTAGCGCTCGGCGCAATTCCGCGCCCTCGGGGTCGGGCGTTCCTCTCGCCATGGCCTGCGCGGCGGCCCACAGCTTCTCCCAGATCCGCGGGGGACCAAAGAAGATGTTGGGCCGAACTTCAAGCAAGTAGCTACCGATCGCGGTCAGATCGGGGCAGAAGTAGACCTTCGAACCTGTCCGCAACCCGACGTAATGGGAGAACATCCGCTCGGCGACATGAGCCATCGGGAGATAACTGATGACCCGTTTGTGCATCCAGCCGGTGCCGAAGGCCAGCAGAACCGACTCCACCCCCGAAACGACACTGCGATGACTATGCTGAGCGCCTTTCGGCCGTCCCGTTGTGCCTGAGGTGTAGATGATGGTGGCAATGTCGTCAGGTTGCACCTGTGCCTTGGCCTCGTCGAGTGCGATTGGCGGCTCGCCGAGTAGCTCGGAGAAATGCACCACCGACTCGTCGGTGTCGGTGGTCTTATCAACGCAGATGATCGTCCGCAACGACGGAACCTGCGGTCTGATCTGCTTGACCCTCTCGACCTGTTCGCCATCAACCAGAATCAGGCCGGCCTCGCAATGCTGGAGAAGCCATTCGACCTGGCTGTTCGACGACGTCAAATAAATCGACGTCATGGTTGCTCCGAGAAGAATTCCGGCAGTGTCGGTGATGTTGCACTCGGCCCGGTTGCGCAGCAGCATCGCGACCCGATCGCCACGTCGGACGCCCAACTTCCGTAGCCCCGCCGCGACTGAGCATGCGGAGCGGACGTAGTCGTTCCACGACAGCGTCGACCAACCACCGTCCGGGTTTTTCGAGTGCAGTGCAGGGGCATCGCCTCGCTCCGAAACGGTATCGGCGATCAGGTCGACCAACGTGCGGCCGGCGATACGCTCCGCCATCTCTGCGCTTGTCATGTGCATGCCTGTTCGCCCTCGCTCTCGTGTTCTGTTCGTGACGACCACATGTGTCTCACTGCGATACTCGCCGGCGGGTGGATACCAAGCGCTAGAATTATAACCTAGTATGCTATCAACGCGAGGTGGTCCAGGTGTTCGCGCGAAATCTTGTGTCGTTGTCTGACATATCGGACGATAGACGTCGGTAATTAAGGAGCCGGGGCCTTGGCTACATCGTTGACGTCACCTCGCCGATCGACTGGAAGCATCACGACGTCGGCTGCCGAACGCGCCTCGATGTGGCGGAGCACATGAGCACATGAACGAAGAAGTGACCGCGTTCGACAAGTCCGTCGCGAGCGTCATTGGCAAATTTTGGGGAGACGCGACGGCCGCCGGCACAGCAGACATTGGCGGATTATGGTCGGCTGCGGTCGATCAGGGTTGGTTCGAGCTCGGTTCGGCTCAGGCACTCGATCTCGCCGTGGCGGCCACGCGGCGGCTGGGTCGCGCGGCATGTCCGCTGCCGATCCTCGACGGCTACGCGACAGCGGAGCTGTTTCCGGATATGGGTGTGGCGGGCGGTGACGTGCGGGTGGTCATCACCGGCGACGCGGCGTCGCCGATTGATGGCGGCAGCGCAGCCACCCATGTGTTGATCATTCCCAACGCCGGCGGGCGCGCCGAGCTGCGCTCGATCACCGAGTCAAGGTCCTTGCCTGGCCTTGCCATCCCGGCGTGGAGCCAGGTCACAGTGGGCGACATCAGTGCTGAGCGGGACATCGATGCCGGGCAGGCTGATCGAGCGCTGGTTCTGACTCGGCTCGGTAAGGCGGCTCGGGCGCTAGCCGCCGCCGAGTACGCGCATGAGATGGCCATCGAGCATGCCAAGATACGTCAGCAATTCGGCAAGGCAATCGGCAGCTTCGGTGCGGTGCAGCAGCGCGCGGCGCAGTGTCAGATCGACATCCGTTCCGCGAACCTGTTGCTGGCCGACGCGGTCGCCGCGTTGCAGACCGGCTCGGACACCGCGGTGCTGGCGGCCGAGATCGCCGTCGCCCATATCGCAGCGATCGCGCCAAAGGTGCAACTGGGTGCGCACCACACGCTGGCGGCGATCGGCTATTTCGCGGAGCACCCTGCGCCGTGGTTGTTCAGGCGGGTGCATGCTGACGTCACCATGCTCTCCACGATCCAACTTGCCGGGGGCTCGGTCGGTGACGTCCTCGTTGAGACGCACTCCCGCTTGCCGGCAGCCGATCTCGGCGAAACCGGCGAGCCCTTCCGACGCGAGTTCCGGCAATTCATCGCCGACCACCACGCACGGGACAAAGCGCTGCGCCCGGCGTTTCTCGACAAACCCACGGTGGCCGCGATGGCCGACAAGGGCTGGTTCGGTTTTGGGTGGCCGCCCGAGTATGGCGGACGAAACGCGACCCTGGTGGAGCAGGTCGTCCTCAACGAGGAGGCGACGTACCACCGCGTCGGGGTCGCCAAGCCGTTGGGTTCGGTTATGCTCCTCGGCTCGTCGATACTGCGCCACGGCACCGAAGAGCAGAAGAAGAAGTTCCTGCCGATCATCGCGGCCGGCGAGATGAACTTCTGCCTTGGATATTCCGAACCTGAGGCGGGTTCCGATCTCGCCTCGTTGCGCACTCGCGCCGTCCGTGACGGTGACGACTGGGTGATCAATGGTCAAAAGCTGTGGACCACAACGGCCCACGAATCAGACTGGGTATGGCTGGCGGCGCGGACGGATCCGGACGCGACGCCCCGGCACGCGGGCATCACCGTCTTTCTCTTCTCTCTGCATACGCCGGGCGTGACGATCCAGCCGCACACCGCGCTTTCCGGCGAGGTGTCATGCACGGTGTTCTACGACAACGTCCGCATCCCCGACTCGGCGCGGGTCGGGGAAGTCAACGGCGGCTGGAAAGTCATCGTCGACGCCCTGGCCGGCGAACGCATCACCATGGGCAACATTGCCGCGGCGCTGCACCGCCAGCTTGATGATCTGCTCGACGTCGTCCGAACCGATCCGGCGGGCCTAGTCGGGCCGCGTGGATCGGCGAAACGGGCGCTGATCACCGAACTGGCCGTGCGCGTGCAGGCCAACCGCGCATTGGTGTGTGCCGCGGTTGGGGCAGGTGCAAGCAATATCGGTGCGATGTTCGATGCCGCGATGGCCGGCGTGATGGGTGGTGACCTCGCCGAGGACTTCGGTGCGGCGACTTTGGCGCTTTTCGGCCCAGCGGCCGCGCTCGGAGAAGAATCGGCTTCACTTGTCACCGTCCCCGGGGGTGGCGCGTTCGAATACGGTTTGCGGCAGTCGATCATGTACGTCGTCGGTGGGGGCACGAACGACGTTCAGCGCGGGCTCATCGCCCGCGGACTCGGTCTACCGCGCTAGGCGCCCTACGAATCTCGAGTCCGACAACGCTTCGACGCCAACGGAGATTTCGCTAGTTCTTCTGGATAAACTAGGCAACGGTGTCGGCAACGCTATCATTAGCCGACGGTGACGACCAGGACAAGAGGAGGAGTGCGTGACAGGCAAGAACTCGTTCGCACTCACCAGAACCCAGGACCGGGTACGTCCGCTGAAGATGTCCGACCAGGTCGCTGCTCAGATCCGTCGGATGATCGCCCGAGGTGACCTCGTCGACGGCGATTGGCTGCCGACTGAAGCCGAACTCATGGAACAATTCGGGGTCTCGCGCCCGACCCTTCGTGAGGCGTTTCGGCTCTTGGAGGGTGACTCGTTGGTCGTGATCCGCCGAGGGCCGCCGGGCGGGGCGCGAGTGACCGTGCCGGGGCCCGACGCCGCCGCAGATCTATTCGGCATGGTGCTGACCCTTTCCGGCACCACTGTCGGCGACGTGTGGGATGCCAGGTTGACCATCGAGCCACCGGCCGTGCGCCGGCTGGCCGAGACCGCAACCCAGGACGAACTGCGCGAACTCGACGAAGAACTGGAACGAGTCCGTGCGGCCGCGAACGATGCGCGCACATTCTCTCGCGCCGGCGTGCGGTTCCACGTCAAACTCGTTGAGCTGTCGGGCAATCACACACTGACCGCGGTCATCGGCATGTTGTCGGAGATCGTGGAGCGCGAGCTGGCCAAGACGGTCGCCGAGATTGGACCCGAGAGCGACGAGATCCGGCGCGCCAACCGCCGGGCGCTGCGGGGCTACGAGAAGATCACCGAGCTGATCCACGCCGGTGACGGCGAAGCCGCCGAGCGGGCGTGGATCGAGCACATGAAGAGTGCCCGTCGCTATGTCGCCAAGGCTCATCATCAGGACCGGGTAATCGATCTGCTCTACTGAGATTTCGCGCCGGCATGACCCAGTCGTAGCAGCCGCCGTTTCGTGTGGATTTCCGGGCTGACGTTGGGATTTACTGACTTTTCCGCATCGCTGAATGGCAGCCTGCAGCCGCGGTGCGGCTGGCTTCAAGAATCTAGAGAATCTCTATCCGGAGTGTTGACACTGCAGTGTGACCGCTCATACATTGGCCTCAACAGACTGCGCAACGACGGGCGAATGCATGCGTGTGATGGTGACGGGTGCGTCGGGGGACCTCGGGTCCTCGATCATCCCGGAGATCTTGGCTCGAGGTCACGAGGTCGTCGGGTTGTCGCGGCGGCCCCACTCACTGCCTTCGCCCAGTTACCGCCACGTCAGCGCCGACATCCGGGACGCCGACGCGCTCACGGCGGCCATGCCCGGCGTCGATGCGGTGGTCCACTTGGCCTGGACCACCCATCCCATGCACGATGCCGCCGCGACGCGGGCGATCGACGTCGGGGGCACCGAGGCGGTGCTGCAAGCAATGGAGCGGGCGGGTGTGTCGCGCCTCGTCAGTGCCTCGTCGGTGATGGCCTACGGCGCCCGCGCCGACAACCCGCCGGAACTGAGAGAAGGCGACCAACTCCGCCCAAGTCCCAAGCACCTCTACTCGGTCCACAAGGCCGAGGCCGAGGCGCTCATCAGTGCGTCATCTGTCAACGCACTACTGGTGCGGGCCACCAACATCATGGGACGCACCACCACGGGCGTGACCCGGGAGGGGTTTGCCACCCCCGTCATCTTGGGCATGAAAGGCGGGAGGAACCGCTTTCAGTTCATCCATCCCGAGGACCTCAGTAGATTTTTCGCCGACGCGCTCGAGCAGCCAGGCTGGCAGGGACCGGTCAACGTGGCGGCCGAGGGTGCGTTGCCCATGCGCGAGATAGCCGGCATCCTCGGCAAGCGGTACGTGGAGCTGGATCCCCGCCGGGCAGAGGCGGTTCTGAGGTTCCTATGGAACCGTGGATGGTTCTCCCTGGATCCTGGTGCCGTCGAAGCGTTCTTGAATTTCCCGATCGTAGACACGACCAAGCTGACCGGCGAATTCGATTTTCATCCGGCCTGGGGAAACCGCGACTGCGTTGAAGACTTCGCGCGGACCAACCGCGGGCACGTTTTCCTCGGGACGCGAAAGGTCGAAATCCCTTGGCGTTGGCAGTGGGCCAGCGTTCCGGGCCGACCCTGCGACATGTCCCGGGTGCCGGCCGCTGAACCGGAGCTGCTCGGCGAGTTCGATACCACCGTCGACCCGAACTGGTCGCTTTTCACCGCGGCCAATACCTCGGAGGCGTTTCCCGGCCCGATGACTCCGCTGTCGTTGGAACTGGCGCTCGATTCGTTGCGGGCCGCGGGCGCTCAGACCGCCGACGTCTTGGGCCTCGATGGTGATCTGCGCCGAGCACTCTGCGAGGATCCGGTGGGTGCGTTCGGGCATGGCGTCTATGCCAACTTGTCTGTGGTGTACGCCTTGGGTGCAGCCATGCCCGGTGGAGGTGTCTCGGCCTGGGATGAGATGCTGTTCGGCGATCGTGAAGGCCTGCAGCTGCCGCCGGTAGAGAAGATCGGTCTGCTCCGGATGGCACGGCGGCTTCCACGAACGCTGGCCAAATTGGCCGCCTTTCCCGCCGAGGTTCGTCGTATCGCCGCTCAAGCCCGTGCGGCACAGCGCGATCCACACTTCTACGCATCGCTGACCGATGCACAGCTATTCGCGCACCTGTACCGCGAGCACGATGAGACTGTGTACGGATGGGCGGCGGCGGCCCACGCCTCGGCCTTGATCGTGCCGGTCATGGAGTTGATCCAGAAGCAGGGTGGGAAGGGATTTGCCACGCGGATTCGTGGCGGCACTGAGGAACTGCCGAGCGCCGGTATCGCCAGCGGCGCCTATCGGTTGGCCGAGATGGCCGGTCGGAACCGCCAGACCTCGGCTGCGCTGCGTGATCTTCCCGCCAGTGCGGCCGTGGCGCTGCTGCGCGAGACGGATCCGGACTTCGTGCGCGAACTGGACACTGTGATCAAGGAATTCGGTCATCGTGGGCCACGCGAGACCGAGCTTGCCAATCCCGTCTTCACCGACGACCCCAGCCGGCTGGTAGACATCGTCGCCAAACTGACCGTATCTCCGCCGCGGGTCGCTGCGCCCGCACCGAGCATCGGTCGGCGGCTGGCGTTGCTGGCGTCGATAGGCAACAAGTTCCAACGCATCCGCGAACAGGCGCGCGACGCCACAATTCGGCACACGCACCAGTACCGCTTGATCGCAAGAGAGATCGGAAACCGGCTGGCGGCTCGGGGCGTCATCGCCCGCCCGGACGATGTGTTCTACCTGACCCGCGCGGAGCTGAGAAACCCACCCGCAGCCGCGGCCGAGGTGGTGCGCCGCCGCCGCGCCGAACGTGTGCGGCTGGAAATCCAGCGCCCCCCATTGAATTTCGCAGGGCACTACACGGTCACGACTGACAGCAACCAGGAACTTTCACCAGGGCAGTCCCTGCAGGGTACGCCGGTGTCGGCCGGTATAGCCAAGGGCACAGTGCGTGTGCTGACGGTCGATTCAATGGATGACTTGAAACCTGGAGAAGTATTGGTCACCGCATTCACCGATACCGGCTGGACTCCCTACTTCTCCTATGCCGCGGCGGTGGTGGTCGACACCGGAGGGGAGATGTCGCATGCCGCGGTGGTCGCCCGTGAGTTCGAAATTCCTTGTGTAGTGGGTACTTTGCGGGGCAGCGTAGTACTTCGCAATGGACACGTGGTGGAAGTCGACGGATCCACGGGCATGGTGACGAGGGTCGAATGACCGGCACGACCATCGCGGTTCCCAACCGGTCCCAATACCCGGGGTTGTTCGTCGGTGGTCAATGGCTGGCCACCGGACGCAGCGCCCCGGTGCTGAACCCGGCGACCGGGCAAATTGTTGTTGACGCGCCGCTCGGTTCGGCCAGTGAAGCGGACGCAGCGGTGACCGCAGCACGTGTGGCGTTCGACGACGGGCCGTGGCCCCGAATGTCATCAGCCGAGCGGGCGGCACGCCTGGGTCGACTCCGAGACGTGCTCGCGCAGTGGAACGACGACATCGTCGCGCTGGCAGTCGCCGAAGCCGGCGTTCCGACCACTATCGCCCGGTCGAGCCAGGTCGATGCCCCGATGCGGCTGCTGGACTTCTTCATCGAGCGGGCGACTCGGTTCGACCCGATCCGGCCCCTTCCGGTGACGACCTTGCCCAGCCGCCACGGCGGAACCATCCTGGGCGCCGGCGTCGTTCAGCGCTCGCCCCGCGGTGTTGTCACGGCCATAACACCGTTCAATGCACCATTCTTGGTGAACCTGCTCAAAGTCGGCCCGGCATTGGCGGCCGGATGCACTGTCGTGCTGAAACCGTCGGACTACACGCCGCTGGAGGCGCTGCTGCTGGGCGCCGCGGCGGCCGAGGCGGATCTGCCGGCCGGGGTGCTGAACGTCGTCACCGGCGGAGCCGAGGTGGGGGAGCGCCTGACCACCGACCCCCGGGTGGACATGGTGACTTTCACCGGTTCGGACGCCGTGGGTGCGAAAGTGATGGCACAGGCCTCCGCGACGCTCAAACATGTGACCCTCGAACTCGGGGGCAAGTCGGCGATGATCGTGCGCGCCGACGCCGACCTCGATGCGGTGGCGGCCAGGGGCGCCGCGGAGCTGACCACCTTCGCCGGCCAGGGCTGCGCGCTGTGGACAAGGCACCTGGTGCACCGCAGCATCTACGACGTGTACGTCGAGCGTCTCGCCGCTGTGCTGCAACGCATGCCGATCGGAGACCCGGCCGATGCCCGCACCGTGGTCGGCCCGCTGATCCGGGAGAGCGCCTGCGCGCGAACGCGAAGGTACGTCGCTGGTGCGCTGGAAGAGGGTGCCCGGCTGGTGTGCGGCGGGCGCCGACCACCGGGCATGGATCGCGGGTTCTTCTATGAACCAACGCTTCTGGCCGATGTGCGGGCCGACATGACCGTGGCGCAGGAAGAGGTATTCGGTCCCGTCGGAGCAGCGATCCCATTCGACGACGACGAGGAGGCAATCCGGATCGCCAACCACTCGGTGTTCGGCCTCTCCGGATCGATTTGGACCGCCGACACCGGGACGGCATTTGCCATGGCCCAGCGCATCAATACCGGCAACGTCAGCATCAATGGCGGCACCGGGGGGATGAGTCCCTGGGCGCCGTTCGGCGGATATAAGCGTTCCGGGTTGGGACGCGAACTGGGTGCCGACGTCCTCGATGATTTCTGCGAGACGAAAACCATTCAGTTCCACGCCGGTTGATCGCGAGCCGATCACCGGCGCCACCAGACCTCACGTCATCAGGAGCGGATATGACCATCAGCACCGCTGACCAGTTGCGTGACTTTATCCGCACGGCCGATGACAGCGCCTACGTGGAATCGGCTGCAGCCGAAACACCTCGGTCCCGGATCGTCGATCTGTATGGGCCGCTGGCGGCGGCTCGCCGTCGGGCCCCGGTGCATCCCATGACGCAGGCCGCCCTCATCGGCCAGGACGACTACCGCACTCAGAAAGAATTCACCAAGGCCTCGTTTTCCTGTGTGCTCAGCTTCGAGCATTGCCAGCAGGCG
This sequence comes from Mycobacterium innocens, assembly GCF_900566055.1. GTDB lineage: Bacteria > Actinomycetota > Actinomycetes > Mycobacteriales > Mycobacteriaceae > Mycobacterium > Mycobacterium innocens. The sequence goes on along the minus strand of NZ_UPHQ01000311.1, from coordinate 20,282 downwards.
CTCACCGACGAGCGGCTGTCGTCGCGGTTCTGGGACGAGACCATCGGTCAGGTTTGGGGCCACACCATCATCGGCATGGACGGCTCCGAGCACCGACAGCATCGGGCGCTAATTTCGCAGGCGTTCACCCGCCGCTCGCTGCGCCGCTGGCAAGAGACCGCGATCGTGCCTGCCGTCAACGGGCTGATCGACCGCTTCGAAAAGAACGGATCGGCCGACCTTTATCGCGAATTCACGTTGCTATTCCCGGTGTACATCATCACCGAGATGATGGGGCTGCCCTTCACCGATATAGAACGTTTCAACACGTGGGCGGGCGAAACGGTTGCAGCGTTCTATGACATGGAAACAGCCAAAGAAGCGTCGAAGAAACTGGAACGATATTTGTCTCCGCTGATCGAGGAACGGCGCGGCGGCACGGGCGAGGATTTGATCACCCTGCTCGCCAACGCCGAGCTTGACGGCGGCCGGTTGGAGACCATCGACATCGTCTCGTTCCTGCGGCTGCTGCTGCCCGCCGGCGGTGAGACCACCGCCCGCTCGACGGCCAGCATGCTGCTGGGACTGCTGCAGAGCCCAGAGCAGCTGCAGGCGGTGATCTCCAATCGCACTCTTTTACCACAGGCCATCGAGGAGGGCCTGCGATGGGAGCCGCCGTTGATGTCGATCAGCCGAATTGCGCTGGACGACCTTGTCCTTGGGGATGTCGAAGTGCAGCAGGGAAGCGTTCTCGAGATCTCCCTCGGCGCCGCCAACCGCGATCACACCCGGTGGGACGACGCCGACAGCTTCAACATCTTCCGGGAAAAGAAGCCGCACATCGCATTTGCGTGGGGTCCGCACACCTGCCTGGGCGCCCACCTCGCGCGGGCGGAGATGTCAGCGGCGCTGACCGCGCTGTTCGATCGGCTGCCTGGACTACGGCTCGACCCCGACACCGGGCAGCAGGCCCGCGTGCAGGGCATCGGCCTGCGGGCGCCCAACAAAGTGCCGGTGGTCTTCGAAAGCCGTTGAGGAGTAACGCGATGGACCGCCGAGTCATCATCGTTGGCTGCGGGCCGGCCGGCTTCGCGGTCGCCTCGGCGTTGTTGGCGCAGCAGCAGTACGACGTGGTCGTCGAACTGATCGACCGGGCGGCGCGACCTGATGCCCTGCTGCGCCACGGTCCCGCGGCGGGCGCGGCGCGGCTCCGGGAGGCAGCTCGTCAGGTCGACGCGGTGTTGTCCGACGAGCGGGTCGCGTTCTACGGCAATGTCGACGTAGGTTCCCGCTTGCCGTTGCAGGATCTCCGTGCCGCCGCCGACGCGGTGGTGCTGGCCACCGGAGCCCCCTGCGACCTGCCGCTCGACGTGGCGGGCCGCGACTCGGTGGGTGTCGGCACGGTGAGCCATGTCGAGGGCTGGCTTTGCGGCAATGCCGATGTGGACGCTGCCGAACTCGATCTCGACATGGACAGTGCGGTGTTGATCGGCATGTCACCTGCAGGGCTGGGTGTCGCCCAGGTGCTGTGCGGCGCGGTGCCCGCCGACGCTCCGGCGGATATCCAGGCGCGTCTCGCCCGGAGCAAGATTCGGCAAGTCCAGATCGTCGACCCGCGCTCAGCTGCGGAAGTAGAACTGCCACAACAAGTTCCGGCGAAACTCGTGCTCCGTGCCGAATTGACCCCGGTCGGCATCGTCGGCCGCAACCGCGCCCGGGCGCTACGCTGCCTGCGCGGACCGGACCGCGACGGCATGGTGGTCAGCGAGGACCTGCGCGCCCAACTGCTGCTACGCCCGCGCGCCGGATCATTCCGCTGGCCTGGGCTTGATGAGGACAATGGCCATGTCGCCCACGCTGGAGCCCGGGTCTTAATCGCCGGCCGGCAGACACCGGGGTTGTATGTGGCCGGCTGGGTAGGCCGCTCTCCGCAGGACAAGGGCTCACACGCCGATGATGCGGTAGCGGTGACGGACGCGATCGGCTCCGATCTCGGAGCTCTGCCCGTCGCGTCCCGAACCCAGGCCGATGCGCTGGCCGACACCGCCACTGAGCCTTGTGGTCTCGGCGCCTGGTCGGCACTCGAGGCTACCGACCTGTTGCTCAAGCGATTCGCCGGCGCGGGCACGCTTCCGCTCGCGGATTACGGCGCCTTGATGGCACAGGTCGACGAGGACTGACCACAACAGAAGAGCGTCAACAAGCACCAGTCAGAGGAGTAATCACATGCCGCTTCAGGACTACATGAAGCTGGTGTCGGTCGACGACCATGCGATCGAGCCGGCCGACGTCTGGACATCACGCATGCCCGCCAGCTACGACAGGTCACAGATTCCGCATGTCGAAGAGGTCGAGGTCGACGCTGCTCGCCTGCAACTCGGCGCCACGGCCCACGGGCGGGTGCAGTCGTGGGTGTATGCGGGCAAGAACTATCCCCAGATCGGTTTGAATGCGGTGGCGGGCAAGGATCCTCGTACCTGGGATGTCGAGCCGGCCCGCTACGACGACATGCGTCCAGGCTGCTATGACCCGGTCGAGCGGCTCAACGATATGGACGAAGACGGTGTGTGGGCGCACCTGTGCTTTCCAAGCTTCGCCCGATTCGCCGGTACCCGCTTCTTGGAAGGCCAGGACCGGCAGATGGCGCTCGACTGCGTGCGGGCGTGGAACGATTGGATGCTCGAGGAGTGGTGTGGTACCGCGCCCGATCGCTATGTGCCGGTATGCATCCTGCCGATTTGGGACGTCGATCTAGCTCTGGCCGAGCTGCACCGTGCTATTGGGCTGGGGGCCCGCTGCATCTCCTTCCCGGAAAACTGCTCACCTCTGGGCTTGCCGTCCTTCCACACCGATCATTGGGATCCGCTGTTCGCGGTTGCTCAGGAGAATGGCATGCCACTGATGCTGCACTTCGGCACCTCGACGTCGACGCCGTATGTCAGCCCGGACGCCCCCACTCCGGTCGTGGTATCGGAAATGGGTCTCAACTCCATGGGTGCGCTGGCCGATCTCGTGTACTCGCGCACGTTCCACGTGTTTCCGCGCCTGAAGGTGGCCCTGGCCGAGGGCGGCACCGGTTGGTTGCCCTACATGCTCGAGCGAATCGACACCGTCTGGGAAAAGCACCGCTGGTATGCCCACGTCGACACCAAGACCCGCCCCTCGACACTGTTCCGCAAGAACGTGTGGGGTTGCTTCATCGTCGACCAGGCGGGCATCGACTTCCGGCACCGCATCGGCGTGGACCGGCTCACCTGGGAGAGTGACTACCCGCACTCCGATTCCCAGTGGCCGCACTCGCGCAAGGGGCTGGCCGAGATGCTCTCCGAGGTGCCGGATGACGAGGCGCATCGCATCGCCGAACTGAATGCCTGCGAACTGCTCGGCTGGCGACCCTGGGCATGAACGAGACGCCCAGCCGCAGCAGCGATGGCAGGCTCCGTGTCGTCCAGTGGGGAACCGGCAACACCGGAATCGCCGCGCTGAAGGCGATTCTGCAGTCGCCGGCGCTCAAACTGGTGGCGGTGTGGGCCCACAACCCCGAGTTGGTTGGCCGTGACGTCGGGGAACTCGCCGGACTCGACCATCCGGTCGGCGTCAGCACCGTCGGCGATCATGAGTCCGTCATCGCCAGCATGCCGGACTGCATCTGCTACATGGCCAGCGACCGCGGACGGCACGACGAGGTGATCGACGACCTGTGCCGTCTGTTGTCAGCCGGGATCAACGTGGTGGCCACCACGCTTCCGGTGCTCGTGCACCCCGCCGGGGACGGACCCGCCGTCCAGCACAAGCTCGAGAAGGCCTGCGCTGAGGGCGGATCCGCGTTCTTGTGCACCGGCGTCGAACCCGGCTTCATGGCCGACGCTCTGGTGTTGCACCTGACCAGTCTGTCGCGCGACATCACCGGCATCCGGGTGCAGGAAGCCATGAACGTGGGCGGTTATCGAGTCAAGCGCTGGCGGTCCGGCCTCGGCAGCGACATCACCACGGACGCACAGCGGTATACCCCCGGCCTGATTGCCCGCAACTGGATGGGGCCGATGGCCATGCTGGCCGCCGGGCTGGGCGTCACGCTGGATCGCGTGTACGAGAAGCGAGCGATCGCCGCTGCCGGATACGAGTTCACGGTGCCCGCCGGAACCTACGGTCCTAACGATGCTGCCGCGCTGCATTTCCAGGTCGTCGGAGAGGTCGGCGGGGCATCGATGTTCGTGATCGAGCACTGCTATCGACTGCTCGACGAGGTCGCACCGGACTGGCCACAACCGGTGGATCCGGCTCGGCGCACCACGAGAATCCGGATCTCGGGCAGTCCCGACATCGAGGCCGACATCGCACTCGGCGGAGCCGATCTCGACGCCACCGCCCAAGGCGTGCTGGCCACGGCGATGCGGGCCGTGCACGCCATCCCGATCATCAGCGCCGCACAGCCGGGCCTATACAGCCCGCTTGACCTGCCGCTGATCACCGGGCGTGGTGCCATTCGCATTTGAAGTGACACAAGGGAAGTGGAGAACTGATGAGCCGTTTGCGGGTGGCCCTGTGCGGAACCGGAAAGACGTGGGCCACTATGCGATCCGCGGGCTTCTGAGCCGACCCGACATGGAGCTGTGTGCGGTACAAACGTTTTCGGAATCCAAAGTGGGACGCGACGCCGGTGAACTCATCGGTTGGCAGCCCTGCGGTACCGCACTGACCACCTCACTGAACGATGTGCTGGCGCAGCGTCCGGACGCGCTGGTGTATTGCGGCAAGAGCCGCAGCTTCGAACCGGTGCTGCCGTACCTGCGCAACGGAATCGACGTGTCTTATCTGGGTATTCCCGAACTGCTGCACCCGCCGTCGTGCCCACCGGAGATTCGTGAGCCTATTGCGGACGCGGCATTGGCCGGCGGCGCGTCGATCATGTACGGCGGCATCGATCCCGGCTTCTCCACCCAACTGTTGCCATTCGTCTTGTCGGCGATCAGCGAGCGTGTCGATCACCTGACGCTCTACGAAGTGCGCGATTACGATCCGCTGCCACGCTGGCGGCTCGACGACCTCGGCCTGGGCGTGCAGGACCACACGAGCAGCAGGTTCCACCGGCCGGGCGTGCTCGACCGCACGTGGGGATCGTCGATCCGCGGACTGGCTGCCGCCTTGGGTTGCAACGAGGTTCGTGTCGAAGAATTCCGCGAAGTGTTCCGCAGCGACGAGGAGTTCGACATCCCGGCCAGGACTGTCGAGACCGGCGCCGTGGCGGCTATCCGGTTCGGGGTCACCGGCACCGTGGAGGGTGTCGAACGATTTCGGATCGAACACGTCAACCGGCTTCGCCGCGACATCGCCGAGCACTGGCGGCTTCAGCAGGGTTACGGCGTCGAGATCCGCGGGATCCCGGACTATGAGCTGCATCTGAGTCTTCGAGATCCGGCCGGCAAGCAGGATCGCCCGGCGCTGTTCGGCACCGCCATGTACGGGATCAACACGCTGCCTGCGCTCATCGCCGCGGAGCCGGGTATCCGCACACCGTTCGAACTGGCGGCGAGCGGGTGCCGCAACATCGGTGGTCGCCACCAGGACGACAACTGGACCCTCTCGCCGCGTCTGCACGCCGACCAAGCCGGCGGGGTGAACCACGGGAAGATCCAGGATTGGCCGATCGTCGAGACCTGGTCACCGGGCAGACGGCAGTCACGCGATGGCCGAGGTCGGGAAAACTGACCTGCGGGCGCCGCACGACCCGGCGACATCAACCCGCCTCCCTGAACGGACGTGACTCGACGCCCGTGGTGGGCGCAGCGGCGAGTGTCACATCAGTCACACGAGTCTGCGCCGGACGGGATGTTCTCGGTGCCTCAAGTGCTCACGTTGTCGCTACGAGGCGGGCAAATTCTGCACCGACTCGGGCGGGGACTCCTGTGACAGATGTGATTGCCGCGGCCTTGAGCGACGCCCGCTGAAGTAGTGACTGGATCAGCAGCGCCAAAGCCGGAACACAAAGAACTGCAAGCTAATCCGACAGAACCGATGTGTATCACCAAGTGTCTGAGTCCGGATCGGAAGTATCTTGGATCCGCAGTGGGGATAGTGAGCACCGCTGTCCGCTATGCCATGCTTCCTCGGCTTTGGGGGTTGCAGCACAGGTGAGGCCGCTTTCTGCCAAGGGATAGCGTTAATACTTAGTTAGATATGTGATAGCATCCGGCTGCGCGGCCGAAAGTATCACCTACCGGATCGCTGAGTATCGACGATTCGCTCCGTCGGTATGAAATCAGCAGGCGCCATCGGACCCCTTAGCTACCTGCGGCCGAGCCGATGACATAGCGGGGCGCACGTGAAACAGTGGTTGTGGTAGGCATTTCGGCGATACTGCGGCGTGAAAGACCGGACTATGAAGCAGCTATCTGATCTCGACACCTTGTTCATCACCATGGACAACGAGCGCTACCCGCTACACGGAGGCGGGCTCTTCGTTTTCGATCCGTCGACGTCGTTGGAGCCGTGGACACTGACGCATCTGAAGGCCCACCTGGCCCGCCTGCTGCCCACGATGCCGCCGTTTCGCCGCCGACTCGTACAAGTGCCGTTCGGCCTCACGTCACCGGTGTGGGTGGAGGACCCGGAGTTCAACCTCGACGACCATCTGCACAGTCTGGGTGTCCCGGCGCCCGGCGGGGATCGCGAGCTGGCGGCTGTGATCGACGAAATCGGCAGCCTGCCTTTGGACTGGCGTCGACCGCTGTGGGATCTGTGGTTCCTCGACGGCCTGCCTGACGGCAAGAAGGCGATCATGTTGCGCATGCATCACGCCTGCATCGACGGCATGGGCGGGGTTGCGATGATCTTCCAGATGTTTACCACCGAGCCGAACGCTGACGTCGCGACGATTCCCGACGATGAGTGGAAGCCGGAACCGGTACCCTCACAAGGCGAGATGCTGATGCGGTCGTTGCCAACGATGGCGATGCGGCCGATACGAAGTGCACGCGCGATCGCGGGCCTGGGCACAGTGCTGGCCCGGCGCAGGCTGAATTCGGTGTTGGCGCGACGGGAGAAGCCGGCCACAAACGCCGGCGCGCGGCTGTTCTCCGGTCCTCGGCTGCCGTTTAACCAACTCTCGCATGGTATTCCGCACAAGACCACAGCCTGGGCGAACATCGCGATGTCGGAGGTAAAGAAGATTCGGCAATTGCACGGCTGCACCGTTAACGACGTCGCGCTGGCCATATCGACTGCGGCGCTGCGGCGGTGGTTGATCGACCACGACGCCTTGCCGGACGGCCCAATTACCTGCGGCAACCCGGTGAACACCCGAACCGTGGACGACAGCGGCGCATTCGAAAACCGATTCGCGATCATCTCTTTGAAGTTGCCCGTCGATGTTGAGGATCCGCTGCAGCGCCTCGCGATCATCAACGCCGCCACGACGCAGGCGAAGGCCGCAGTGAAGGCCTCGCACACCAACGTGGTCGAGAACATCTTCCAGGTGCTGGCACCCGGCTTCACCGAGTTGGTGATCAACGGCCTGGTTTCCGGGCTCGGCGACAAGGCGCCCGCGCCGTTCAACACGCTGGTGACAAATGTGCAAGGACCTTCCGTGCCGCTGTATTTGGCCGGCGCCAAACTCGAGCGCACCCATATCCAAATGATGCAGACCTACGGGATGAGCCTGATCATCGCCGTGACGACCTACGCGGGACAGATGTTCGTCACAACGACCGGCCACCGTGAAAACACGCCCGACATTTGGACGATCGCCGAGGAGATGCACACGGAAATCGCGCGGTTGCTGTCGTCCCCACCGCGCCCGCGCGGACCGTTCTCGGGGGCTTGATTTGGCACCGGTTGCGGTTGTCACGGGAGCCGCGAGCGGCATGGGGTCGCTCGCGGCGCGCCGACTGCTCGATTCCGGTTGGCAAGTGGCTGCCGTGGACTTGCCCGGCGCGACCTATGCCTTACTGGCAGATCATGCCGGCTTTCATCGGTTTGCTTGCGACGTCTCCGAGGCGGATCAGGTTGCGGCGACGGCTGCGGCGATTACCGAACGGCTCGGCCGAGTTGATCGGCTGGTCAACGCCGCGGGCATTGCCGTGGCCGGACCGATTGACCAGGTGCCGGCTGCACGGTTCGCCGCCGTGATGTCGGTGAACTATCTGGGGACCGTGCACTGGGTCAAGGCTGTGCTGCCGGCGATGCGTTCCCGCAACAGCGGTGAGATCGTGCTGTTCGCCTCCCTGGCGGGGTGGTTCGCCACGCCAAACATGGGTGCTTACACCGCCACCAAGTTCGCAGTGGTGGGTTTCGCCGAGACGCTGAAGCTCGAACTAGATGGGTCCGGTGTGACCTTAAGGTGCGTGTGCCCTCCCGGAGTCCAAACGCCCATGCTCGACGACATTTTGCGCCACAACGCCCCGAAGGGAGCGCTGAAGGTGCTTAAACCTATTACGGTACAACAGGTTCTGGATGCGATTGACGCCTCACTGGCTCGACCGCGCGCCGGAATGTACGTGTTTCCAGGCCGGGGGTCCGCTACCGTCTGGCGGCTGCGGCGATTCACACCCGGGCTATTGGATGCCGCCCTGCGCCGGTTGTTGTGATGTGCTGAAGCGACGCGAATGCCTTGGTGCCCCAGCATCCTGAGGATCACCAAGGAAACGGATAAGCGGTCACTCCGAACGGGTTTGCGAGCCCGACCTGCGTCGCCCATCCCGCGAATCTGATGATCACGGCAGGAATCATCGGCAGCACGAAAATGATGTGACACGAGACGATAGCGGCGATGAGGTTGGGGGCGAGGCGATCGTCTTGGCCGCCCAAGGCGCGTAGATTGCCCAGTCGCGACCAGAAGGTAGCCGGACTGGCCTGATCGCTTCGTGCGGGAGCGAACTCAGGTGCCGAGGCGCCGCCACCGACGCTCGCGCTGGCGAGAGCGGTGACGGGTGCAGACGGTACGGTCGATAACCTCAGCCCGCGCACCATGATGATGGTGAAGAAAGCCATGACCGGTGCCATGAAGACGGCAACGAGCAGTGGGTATTGCTGCTGGGTGCCGACGAACAGCGCCAGGCCAGGCACTGAACGGGTGTAGGCGTAATTGCCGATGAAAAGGAATGGAAGCTCGAGAACGAGTTCCGAGAGCGCGCCCGCGGCAACCGCCACGCCGACGATCTTCGGGGTGCTGATGTTGCGTTCGACCATTTTCTTGGCGAAGAAGTAGGTGCACAGGACGAACCATGGGCCATAGATACACGGCATGAGGTAGGGCCAACCTCCTGCCATACCCAACACCGGGACCCACTCGGGCATGAGCCAGTCCTGCTTGGGATTGAAGCGGAAGTACAGCGCCCAGTCCCAAACCGCCTCCATCCACGACATTGAGGTGGCGCCGATGAACATCCACGTCACCGCGCGGATGTGGCCGGCTGCCCGGTCACCTCGATACAGCCATATCACCGAGGCCAGAGCTACGGCTAGGAACACGAAGTTGATCAGCCGGCCGGTTTCCACAGGTGCCTCCTTGCAGACGCTTGAGCATTAATAGTATCTAAATGGACGAAGCCAAATGTCAATGATTTCTTCGCCACCGGACACGTCAGGCAGGCGCCGGGCGGGTGCTGCGCTCGCCGAGCCTAGGTACCCGAGCCTAGGTACCTATGTGACTCGCAATGGCGGCAGAATGCGTGGGTGGCCAGCACAACGAAGTTCGGCGGGCAGCGCGGCGGGGTTCAGGCGACGGTTCTGACCGAAGCTGACATCGTGGAAGCAGCCGTCGAGCTGACACGCGTCGGGGGCCTTGACGCGTTGACCGTGACGAAGGTGGCGGAGCAGCTGGGCGTTACCGGCCCCGCGGTGTACTACCACGTCCGGGGTGGGCGACAAGGATTGGCTTCGTTGGTCGCGTCTCACGTCATGAAGCAGGCATTCGCCGATCAATTAGTGCGTCGACCCGATGAGCGGTGGGACGACGCCATCGAGCGTGTCCTCCTTGTCACGGCCGATCTCACCGACGAGTTCCCGGGTGTGGTGGGCCACGTACTCAACGCGCAGCAGGGCAGGGTTGAAGATGTAGGGGTGGCCAGCTTCGTCATCGCGCAGCTTCGGGCCGGGGGGTTCGACCTGGCGGCCACCGTGGAGGCTTATGCGGCGATCTGTGCGTTGATCATCGGCTGGTCGCAACTCACGCCGCTGGCCCTGCCACGCGACGAGCCTCCGTCCCCGGATCTGGCGGAGGTGATCGAAGCTACCGCTGCGATTCCGCCCCGGGACCACCTTCGCGCCGCGGTGCGAGCACTGCTCTCCGGGTTGCACACGAGCTTCGTTGCGAAGCGCACAGCGATGGCAGCACCCGTCCGGCGCAAGCGGTGACAGCGGCTCGCGCAGACTGATCCGAAAATGGCGGTGAGAGCTGGGGCCCGCCTCTCAGAGTCCGCGCTGAATCGTCGCTCCGCCGTCGACTCTGAGCTGCATACCGGTGACGTACCTCGACTCGTCGGAAGCCAGATACACCACCGCATAGGAGATGTCGGATGGCTCCACCCACGGTATGGGCATAGCCTGCATCGAGCGGAAGCCCGCCTCCGCCTCCGCTGCCGAGGGGTTTTCCAAATCCGGCCGAAAGGTGCGATACATGGGATCGCTCTGCAGCATGTCGGTGTTGCAGTTGGTCGGATGCACGGCGTTGACGCGGATCGACTGCGGAGCCAGTTTGACCGCCAATGTGGTTGTGTATTCGACGATTACACGCTTGGCAAAGTTGTAACCCGCACCACCGAGTCCCTGGGGGCACGATCCGGAAGATGCGCTCGAAAGCAGGCCCGCCACCGAACCGGTCATGATGATCGACGCGCCGGCTTTCAAGTGGGGAAGCGCGACATGAACCGTGTTCAGCACACCGATCAGGTCGACGTCGACAGCGTCGATGAACGCGGCCGCGGACCCTCCCGCACCGAGCGGGCAGATGCCTGCGTTGGCAACCACGATGTCGAGCTTGCCCAGTTCGCTCATGCCGGTTTCGACGGCCGCCGCCAAGGCCGTGCGATCCCGAACGTCGCCCTGGACGGGCACGATACGACGATTGTGCTTCTCCACCAGACGGGCCGTTTCGTCGAGATCTTCCGGGCGGGCCAGTGGATAGTCGTTGCTGGCAATGTCGTGGCAGATGTCGACCGCGATGATGTCGGCGCCCTCTTCGGCAAGGTGAACCGCGTGGCTTCGGCCTTGACCGCGGGCGGCGCCCGTGACGAGGGCAACTTTGCCTTCCACTCGACCCATGGCAGGTCTCCTCACTTCTAATCGCGGGTTTCTGTGAGCCGTACCGCGGTGAGCATCGCCAACAGCGGAGTTTCCGAGACCACATCGGTGTGTCCGGCGGCCATCGCGGCGCGCACGGCATCAACGGTCGCGTCTTGCAGTCTCGGATAATCGCCATCGCGATGGGCGCGCAGTATGCTCAACTTCCTTGCGATGGAGGCCAATTCGCGAAAATCCGGAGAGTCGTGTTCGGACCACGCTTGAAGTTGCAGAACACCTTCGCGCACTTCGCCTTCGCTGCCGTCGATGGTGATCAACTTTCCGGACAACGTATCGGTGATTCCGATGCCGCAACCCACCACCGCCGGACGGCCGAGCTCGCGGCTCACCACTGCGGCATGGCTCGTGCCACCACCGACCTCGGTGACGATGCCGCGAGCGGCCAGCATGCCCGCCACGTCGTGGGGGCTGGTGTGATTGCGCACCAGGATGACGTCCTCACCGGCATCGGCGGCGTCGATCGCCTCGTCGACATCGACATACGCCTTCCCCGAGACGACGCCGGGGCACGCAGGCAGCCCGGTGGCAAGAAGTGGTGCGGCCAGGCGGGTTTCAGGTTGCAACGACGGCATCAGTAAAGCCTCGACATGCGCCGGAGTGACCCGGAGCAAGGTCTCGGCCTCGTCGATGAGACCCTCGTGCCGCAGTTGTAGCGCCAGTCGGACAGCGGCCTGCGCAGAACGCTTGGCCACCCGTGTCTGCAGCAGCCACAGCTTGCCGTCTTCGACGGTGAACTCGATGTCCTGCACGTCGCCGGCCCTGCGCTCAAGGTACTTGGCCGCCGCCATCAGCTCGTCATAGACTGCGGGCTGCTCGTGGCGTAGGGCGGTTATCGGCTCGACATCGAAGGTGCCGGAGACGACGTCTTCCCCCTGCCCGCCCGGCAGCCACTCCCCGAACGGCTCGTTGGCGCCTGTCATCGGATTCCGGGAGAACACCACCCCGGTGCCCGAATTCTGTTCCATGTTGCCGAACACCATAGCCTGTACCACCACCGCGGTGCCGCTGACATGGTCGTGGCCGTAGTGGCTGCGATAGGCCACGGCACGGTCGCTGTTCCATGAAGCGAAAACTGCCGAAATCGCGCCCCTCATCTGGTCATACGGGTCATCGGGCACCGCCCCGGTGGGGTCGCCCAGCACAATTCGCCGATACATTTCCTGGAATCGGCGCCGGGTGTCGCAGGCGAAGCGCGGGCTGTGCAGCTCGGCGAGTGACTCTTCGACCGCATCGTTGATGCCCAGATCCAGCACGGTGTCAAGCATTCCCGGCATGGATTGCGCCGCACCGCTGCGTACGCTGACCAACAGCGGACGGGGCCCGCGGCCGAAGGTGCGTCCGGTCTCGGCCTCCAGCCCGGCCATCTTCTCCCGGACGGCTTCGCGCAGCACCGAGTCGATCGCGCGCTCGGGGTCGTCGAACCAGTCTGCACACACTTCGGTGGTGATGCAGAACGCGGGTGGCACCGGCAAACCGTGCCGACGCATGCTGTCGATTCCATACCCCTTGTTGCCCAGCAGCTCCCGCGGCAATCCGGCGTTACCGTCGAGAAACACCACACGCCGGGTGCGGGTGACCGCACGCGTGTTCTCCGATAGGACTCGCGTCATCGGTTCCGGCTCCTCGTCGTCGATGGAGTTACACGGTGTCAGCGCTTCACCACCTCGATGTCGGAGCTCTCGAGGTCCCAGGTGTGCGCGGTGACGCCCTCGTCGCGCAGCTGGAACTTCAGGGCTTTTCCGGTAGCGTTGCGGGGCAACTCGGTTCGGAACTCGATATAACGTGGCACGGCGAAATACGGCAACTTGTCCAGTGACCAGCGGCACAATTCGTGCTCGGTCAGTTCGGACTCTGCCCGCAGGACCGCGGTCACCTTGATGTCATCCTCCGTCAAGTCGGACGGAACAGCATGTACGGCAACGTCAGCGATGTCGTGGTGCGCGCGGAAGGTGGCCTCCAGCTCGTAGCTCGAGATGTTCTCGCCGCGACGACGAAGATAATCCTTTTTGCGGTCGACAAACCAGAACCAACCCTGCTCATCGAAACGCCCGATGTCGCCGGTGTGGAACCAGAGATTGCGCAGTACCGCCACCGTCGCTTCGGGCCGCCGCCAATAGCCTTCGAACATGACATGGGGTTTGCGGGGCCGAACGACGATCTCGCCCGGCCGGCCGTCGGGGACCTCGTTGTCATTGTCGTCGACTATTCGGACGTCGAAGTCATCGTTGCGCCGGCCCGACGCCCCGGGTGGCGCCGGCAGCCGGCGGGGATTGCTGGTGATGAAGGACGCCTCGGTAAGTCCGAACACCGAGTTGCCGGCTTCAACTACCCCGAAACGCCGCTTCCACGTGGCGATCAGTTCCGGCGTCCACGGGGCTCCGCCGGCGTACCGGATCTGCCCGTGGCAGTCGGCCATCTCCGGCGTGTCGGGCATGGCGGCGATGAGTGTGATCATGGCGCCTAGAATCGAGACCTGTTGAGCGCCTGAGCGTTTGATTTCCGGCCAGAATCCCGACAGAGAAAATCGCGGTGCGATCGACACGGTGGTCTGGTTCATCGCCGTCGCGAGGACCGAGGTGCCTGCGGCATTGAGATGAAACAGCGGCAATGGCGTCCACAAGGTGAAGCTCGGATCCCGCATTGCGGCAGTGTTGGCGGCGACGTTGCAGATGTAGTTATGGCTGATCATGCAGCCCTTTGCGGGGCCGGTCGTCCCCGAGGTGTAGATCAGCATCGCCAGGTCGCCCGGGACGACCGCGAGCGGCTGGTCAAGAGCGGTCTGCGGGGTGGCGTCGGCCGTGCAGGTTATCAGCACCGTCTTAGACGTCGGCGGGGCGCCGCGTACCACTAGGTGGCGCACATCAGGGAGCAGGTCGGCAATGTCGATAATGCGTTGCGCATAATCGGATTCAGCGACGACAATCGTGGCGGCGGCATCGCTGATCTGGTGACGAAGGTATTCACCCTTCAGTGCCGTGTTGACCGGAACCCAGATGGCGCCAAGAAAGTTCGCGGCGAACCAGGTGATGATCGCGTCGACGTTGTTGTCGAGCATGCACACCACTGTCTCGCGCTGGCCCAGGCCGAGTTGGGCGAGCCCGGCAGCCCGTCGCAACGAGAGGTCCCAGACCTGCGCGTAACTGTATGTCTCGCCGGAGAAGTCCAAGAAGACTGTGTCGGGTGCTTGCTCGACGGCACGTGCCAGCACCGCGGTGATGACGTCGGGCTTGCCGGGTGCCCACACCGCAAAGCTCTCACCGTTCGCGACGGTCGGTGAGAGTGAGCTGCCCGCTGGTGCAGACATCGTCACTGCGTGGTGTTCCTCTCGCTCGTGTCAGGACAGCTGTTCTTCGATGGGGATGAACTCCGGCATGGTTAGGCCACGCCGGAGCCAGTTGCCGCCGTCCAGCACGAGGGTGTGGCCGGTCAGGTAGGCCGCGTACGGCGAGCACATATATGTTGCGGCCCAGGCGAGTTCGTGTGGCAGGCCGACTCGCCCGCCGGGGATCCGGGCGGCATCTTGCTCCGGCGTGGAGACCTTGCGCAGCGCTTCGGGAAGGTCGTCGTGCGGGAACTTGCCCGGGGCCAGGCAGTTGACTCGGATGCCATGGGGCGCCCACTCCACTGCCAGTGACTGCGTCAGGTTGGTGACTGCGGCTTTGGCCGCGGCCGAGTGGGCGGTTCCGGGACCGCCGGTCCACGAGTAGGTCGCGCCGATGTTGAGGATCGCGCCAGGGGCCGAGCGGCTCAGCGCGCGGCGGGCGAACTCGCTGCTGCAGAAGAAGGTGCCGTTGAGCACGATGTCCACGACACTGCGCCAGGCGTTGGGCGACATCTTGACCGCCTGCGCGGGAAAGTTGCCGGCTGCGTTGTTGATCAACACGTCCGCCGGCCCGAGATCGCGTTCGACCTGATCGAACATCGCCGCCACCGCATCGGGGTCGCGCACATCGAGTGCGACCCCAACAGCCTTGGCGCCCAATGCTTCAATCGTTTGCACGCCTGCCTGGCGATGCTCCGGTTTGCGGCTGGCCACAGCGACGCCCGCTCCGAGGCGGGCGAATTCGGCGGCGATCGCCTTGCCGAGACCTGTGCCGCCGCCGGTAACGACGACCACCTGCCCGGCATAGGTGTGTGGCGGCAGCATGGCCAATCCCTGTGGGGGAGGAGCGGGCAACGGCATGTCAGGGCCCTTCCCGTCGCGCCCGCGGGTGGCGGTCTTTGAGCTGCTGATACTCCGAGGAGCTGAACAGTGCCGTCTGAGCGAGCAGTTCCTGCGCGATGCCGTTACGGATAGGACCCGCGGTCGCCTGATTCACCAGCAGCTTGCCCATCGACATCGCCAGCACCGGCTGCGTGGCTAATCCCAGGCAGAATTGCATTGCACGCTGGGTCAATTGGTCGACGGGCACAATTTCTTCGGCCAGCCCCCAGGCGTAGGCGGTCGCGGCGTCGATATGGGCGCCGCTGAGCACCAGATACTTGGCACGTGCGGGTCCGACGAGCGCCGGGAGGATCTGCGTGCCCCCGGTGTCGGGTACCAGCCCCAGCCCGACCTCAGGGAGCCCGAAAAACGCGTCCTCTGCGATGATCCGGATATCGGCCGACAACGCGATCTCGAAACCACCGCCCAGCACAGCGCCTTGCACGGCGGCGACGATCGGTTTGGTCGACTCGAGCGCATCGAGGCGCAACCGTTGATGTTCGCGCACGAACGTGAAGTCGTCCTGACCGTCGGCGCGCCGGCCCAGTTCGGCGGTGTCGCGGCCCGAGCAGAATGACCGGCCTTCTCCGCGCAGCAGCACACAGCGGATCGATTGGTCGTCGAGTTGCTGGCGAAGGACGGCGCTGAGTTCTTCAAAAAGCGAGTCGGTGATGGCGTTGTGCCGATGCGGGCGGTTCAGTGAGATCACTCCGACACCGTCGACGATCTCGGATTTCAGCTCGGCTGTGGTCACAGTTCCTCACTTGCATTCGGGTGGGCGAGCGTCCCCAGGCGCGTCGCCGCGCGGCCAAAACTTTCGACGCTGCACAGGGCGTGGGTTCTCTTGACGAACCGGTGCGCACTGTCCTCCACCGTGAAACCCAGGGCGCCGTGGATCTGAACATTGGCGCGCACCGTAGCGAGTGCCGCGCGTCGGCAGAACGCCGCTGCGGCGAGCACATGGTATTCCGATCCCGTTGTCGTGGTGCTCTCGGTCAGGGCCGCAAAAAACATCACATTCTCGGCCGCGAGCGCAGCGACAGCCATGTCGGCGCAGCGGTGTTTGATCGCTTGGAAGGCGCCGATCGGCTTGCCGAACTGGACCCGGTCCTTGGCGTACTCTATCGCCAGATCCCTTGTCGCCCCGGTGATTCCGGCGAGCTGGGCGCAGGTAAGGATCGCCAACACGCGGCGTAGGCGGGCGACGATTTCTGCGTCTTCGGTGCCCAACACCGGGGCACCGAGCTCCTCGGTTCGCGCGCGGCCGAGCACTGTCCCGTCCTCGAGTCCCGGGCTAAGGTCGAGATCGATCGGTGTCGCATACAGGGCGGCGGTCGCTTCGCCGACAATCAACGTGAGGGCCGATCCGGGCGCGTCGGTGATCAGTAGCCGTTCGCCTGCTGCTGTTGCGGGGAGGGCGCGGGCCACCCGGGTACGGCCCCCGATGAGCTCTGCTGCCAGCTCCGGCTCGCCCGTCCATGCGGCCAACCGCGCCGCCGCCAGGGTGGTCAGTATCGGGCCCGGCACTAATCCGCGCCCAATCTCGCGGAAAACGAACGCCTCGTCGACCAGAGTGGCGTCGGTGCCGCCGGCGTTCTCGTCGGTGGCCAGTCCCAGCCAACCCAGTTCGGCGATCTCCTTCCAGTGCACGTCGTCAAGGCGGACCGGACAATCATTCAAGGGGAAGCGGTGGACGATGAAGTCACGAGTCGCGTCAGCCAGCGCCTGCTGATCTGGGTCGGGAAGAAAGTCCATAGCAGCACCAGCTCCGCTAGCGATTTCTCGGCAGGCCGAGGACGCGTTCGCCGATGATGTCGCGTTGCACCTCTGAGGTTCCACCACCGATCGTGGACGCATACGAGTAGAGGTAATGGCGGATCTCAGCGGCGAACGGTCCCCCGCGGTCCAGGCCCTGTACATCGACGATGTCCATCTGAGCGCGGTGAATCCGTTGTGCGAGATCGGCATAGAAGACTTTGATCATCGACCCAAGTGGTCCTGGCACGTCGGCCCTGGCCGCGCTTGACACCATTGCGTACGTCATGGCTCGCAGTGCGAGCACGTCGGCGCGGAGGTCGCCCAACTGGACCGCCACCGACGGGTCGGCAAGCCCGCCGAGGTCCGTCGCCCGGGCGATAAGTTCCTCCAGCACGACGGATAGTTCGGTCTGAAGCTTCATGAACCCGGTGCCGCGCTCGAAGCCGAGCGTTGACATGGCCACCGACCAGCCACCACCGATGGTGCCAACGACGTTGTCGAGCGGGATGCGGACGTCGTCATAGAACACTCCGCAGAACTCTTCCAGACCGTCCATCGAGGCGATCGGTCGCACCGTGATGCCGGGGCTGTGCATATCGCAGATGGTCCAGGTGAGCCCGTGGTGCCGCCTGGAGTCTGGATCGGTGCGTACCAGTAGTTCCTGGAAGTCGGCCATGTGGGCGAAACTGGTCCAGATTTTCTGGCCATTGACCACGAGTTCGTCGCCGACGACCCGCCCCTTCGTCGCGATTCCGGCAAGATCGGACCCGGCGCCCGGTTCCGAGAATCCCTGACACCACACCTCCTCGCCGGCCAGGATTTGTGGCAGATGTCGTCGCTTCTGCTCTTGGCTGCCGCGAGCGATCAGGGTGGGCCCGCCGTGATTGATGCCGACGAACGCACAGCCGATATCGGGTCCGCCGGCCTTGGCGTATTCCTCGAACCAGATCAGCTGCCGGACCAAGGTGAGTCCCTGGCCACCGTATTCGGTCGGCCAGGCGATGCCGCCGAAGCCGCCCTCGAACTGTTTTCGCTGCCAGGCCATGTCCCACCGACGCGCGTCCGCGGGGTCGGTCGACCGTTCGGTCGTCGGGATGTTGGCGCACAACCACTCCCGCACCTCCCGGCGAAACGCATGGTCCTCATCGGTGAAGGACAGGTCCATCGGGTCTCCTCGGCCACGAAGATATGGTGTTAATTGTATAGATAAACTAGCGCAAAAGGAAAGCGTGTCGGACCGGAACGCCGCGGTGCTGGTATGGCGTCAAGAGTATAGATATTCTCAACTCATGGCGACTAAGAAGCCTGTCCGTGGTGACGTCCCTGCCCTGCTGGTCGACTTCGGTGGCGTGCTCACCGCATCGGTGTTGGAAGCGTTCGTTAATGCATGTGTGGCGGTCGGCGTGGTGGATCCGCATGGGTTCGCCGCCGAGTGCTTCTCATCTGACTCGGGAACTCCGTTCGCGTTGCTGGAGCTTGGTCAGATCGGCGCCGCTGAGTTCGCGGATCTCATCACGCCACTACTGAGCAAGCAGGCCGCGACACCGGTCGACGGCCGCGACTGGCTGGAGCTGGTGCGGAAGACCACATGGGATGTCGAACAGACCATGGTGGCAGCGGTCGATCGGCTCATTGCCCGCGGCGTCCCGACAGCGTTGGTGAGCAACTCGTGGGGTCCGGCGGCCGACTATCCGTGGGAGCTACTGCCGAAATTCAATGAGGTGTTGGTGTCGTCCGAGGTTGGAATCCGCAAGCCAGACCCGCAGATTTACCTACTCGCCGCCGAGCGCCTGGGCCGCGGGCCTGCCGAGTGCCTTTTCGTTGACGACGTCGAGGTGAACCTCGCGCCGGCGCGAGAGTTGGGGATGCACACCATTCTTCACCGCTGCGCCGTAGACACGATCGGCGAGTTTGCGCGGGTCTACGGTTGACCGTGCCGCTCCGCGCCAGGCTAGCCCGGCAAAGTCACTCCGCGTGGCCGGCGAGCGCCTCTTCATGCCGCGTCAGACCCGCCATGTCGATCAGTTCCTCGTGCAACTCGAACCACACCGTGTGATAGGAGTCGATGATCGGCCGGGTCAACCAGATCAGGTCGCCGGCCCGGACCCGATCCAACGCCGACGTCAGTTTCTCGGCGTATGCACCCAGGCGCGGAACGTGCGCGCTGGCTTCGGTGATAAGCGCCGAGGCGCCTTCGTGAACGGGCTCAAGGCGAGCCAGCACCGCCTCGTCGTAGCTGGGGTCGTCGTGAGGGTTGGGCTGGCCGTCCTTGACTTGCCAGTCGGCGATAAGTGCTTTGAACTCCGCATTGACCGGGCGAAACGCAGCGTGGATCGCTGCGACGGCGTCGTGGTCCAGCTGCGAGCGCTCCGCCCCAAGCAACTCGGAAAGTCGTTGCCGTCCTGCGGGAGTCAGTCTGAGGGCTTTACCGGTGAGGACAAACCCGGACCGGACCAGTTCGTCGACGGCATTGCTGACCGCGTCGGGCTCGGTGGCCAGGGTCGCGGCCAGGTCCGCAAGGCTCACGCGCCCCTTGAGCCGTACTGCTTGCAGTAGCTCAAGTTCGTTCATCGAGCCCTCCGTCCTTCGGCTGTGTTGCCCGGCAGCCGCTGGTTCCAATTGACTGGCCGTCGGGTGACGAGCAGGTATTAAGTCTATATTTTCTAGACGTCGCACAGCGTCGGGGCAGTCCGAAGGGCGCCATGCTCGCCGCCGGCGGCGGGTATCTGGGTGGGGCGTTGCGGCTGACGATCATGCGGCGCTGGCGCAATCGCCGACAAGGAGGTCATGTCAATGGGAATGAAGGTTAGTGTCGACTCGGCGCGGTGTCAGGGGCACGGCATGTGCGAAGAGGTGGCAGGCGACTTTTTCACCCTCGACGAGAGCGGCTATTGCTCGATTGGCAATGCTAAGGGCTTGCGATAAATTAATCTAGGTCGCTGTCGGCGTGTCGCGGTCTGGGACTGAGGGTGTAGTTCCATTCGCCGTGGAAGTCGTGGCGGGTCAGGATATGTTCGGTTTCAAGGGCTTTCATCTGCGTGTC
>NZ_UPHQ01000314.1 GCF_900566055.1 Mycobacterium innocens | reverse complement strand
CGCTACCACCACACCGACATCGAGATCGACAAACTCGCCGAGGCCACCCCCACTCAACGCCGTGCTTTCGACCTCATTGAGGCCACCATCCCCCTGACCATCGCCGCGTAGCCACAAACACAAACCAGCAAACCAGCAAACCCCCAGTTCAGGGCGGAAAACCCTTACCCAGGCAGCCGTAACTTCCGTCTAGAGGAACTCCCCGATGCGTGCCGACGATGCACAGTCAAGATCGGAAACCTAGGCACTATGAGAAGGCTCGCCAATGCGGGCGGCGGCGGTTGGCTGTAGGTGGTTGTTCCCCGACGACCTCGAAAACCTCACCTGTACTTCTTTCCTCGCGCGACATCCCTGAACTGGCTTACAACCGCTCGTCAGCCGCGTCGCTTTCGCCGTCGCATCGCGCGGTACCGCTCAAACCTGATGTAGCCGGACACCGCCGGGCGCACCACCGCCGGGTAGGGTGGTGTAATCAGTCGCGCCAAGCTCATCGGCAGCCGGCTCTTTGTGACCGTGCGATGGTGGGTGAAGGTATCGAAACCGGCCTTCCCGTGGTAGGCGCCCCACCCGCTGCGGCCGACACCACCGAACGGCCCCGCGATGATCGCGCAATGCAGCGCGAAGTCGTTCACGGTGATACCACCGCTGGTGGTCCGTTCCCGGAAATGGTCGAAAGAAGGACCGGTCTTGCCGTACCAGTAGGCCGCCAATGGTGCTGGCCGCGCCGCGATGTAGTCGCAGACTTCCTCGACGGTGTCGTAAGGCAACACCGACAACACGGGCCCGAAAACCTCCTCGTGCGCGATGTCCATGTCGCCCGTGACACCGACCAGCACCGTCGGCGGGATGCGCCGCCGCGGGCGGTCGAACGGAGTACCGACATCGTGAACTGTCGCCCCCCGTCGGCGCGCGTCATCGATCAGCGTAGCGACGCGTTGGAAGTTCATGTCGTCCACGAGACTGACCAATCCGTAACCGTCGTAGGCCGTTGCGGCCTCGCGTGCGCCGTCCAACGCCGACTCAACGAATACGCCGAGCCGGTCGCGGGGCACGAACACGTAATCCGGACACAAGCAGACCTGGCCACCGTTTACCAGTCGCGCAGCCATGATTCGACGCGCCATAGCGGGGACGTCGCCATCGTGCGCGACAACGGCCGGGTTCTTGCCGCCCAGTTCCAAGGTGACAGGGACGAGGTTCTTGGCCGCAGTACTGGCAACAAGCGCCCCCACGCGAGGCGATCCCGTGAAGAAGATGTGATCAAAAGGCAAGGCGCTGAACGCCGCCCCAACATCGGGACCGCCGATGACAACCGCGAGTTCGGTCGGGTCGAAGTAACGGGCCACCTTGGCGGCGAACAAATTCGCCGCTCGAGGGGTGACCTCAGAGAACTTGATCATCACCCGATTCCCAGCAGCCAGTGCCGACGCAGCGGGTTGCGCGACCAGGCTGACCGGAAAGTTCCACGGGCCGATAACCCCAACGACTCCCAACGGCTTTTTCTCCACGACGGTCGGCACCCCCAGCAGGCTGACGAGGCGCGTGGGGTGCTCCGGACGCATCCACCTTTCGAGGCGGCGGCGAGTCAGCGTCAGGTCCGGCAGGATTCCCCCCACCTCCGAGATCAGACTGACCACGTGGGGCCGGTTACCGAAGTCGGCGCACAGCGCCTCAGAGAATTCGTCGACATTCTCGGTCAGCAAGAGGATCAGCCGATCGATCCGGTCTCTCCGCCGCGCCGCAGACGGCGGGCCGCACTTAAGAAAGTCGCTACGCTGTGCATCGAGCATTGCACGTATGCCCGCATTCTCGCTGTGGTCAGCGACGGCTGAACGGTACTGCCGATCAGGGGACATAGGGCTCGTTCCTAACTGGGTGACCACTCACAACCTCCGTGCTGCGCAGAATGACGGGCGATCCGGGATGCCGCTCAACCAGACGGTGTGACGGTGAGCTCGAGGCGGGCATGCAAGTCGACGGGGACGATCGCGCATCCGCGGGCGTCGGCGGTGATGGTCCGGTCCCGACCGTCACCGCTGACGTGATAACGCCTCCCCGGGTCGAGCCGCGCAAGCGTCAGATCCTGCTCCGCAACGGAACCGGCGGGCCGCAGCACGAGGCGCAGGGTTTGGCCGTCGTTGCGCGCGGACGCAACCTGAACGTCCGGGTACTTGACTCGCGCCAGTTGGGGCCCATGGGCAATGCACTCAGCCGGTGGGTCGATGACCAGCGATCGCCAGCAGTCCCGGAACCCTGTGCGGTCCTGGGCAATCCAGGCGTTCCACAAGGTCGACACACCCTTGAAGTACAGCGCGCCATTCTGGCGCACCGGCGTCAGCCTGCAATGCAATTCGTCGCGGGCGGCCGCCACTGCTTCTTGGTCTCCCATCTCCGTGGCACCGTTGACCAGAGCGGCCACGTCGCTGACGACGCTGGGACGGTAGTTGCCGAAGTCGATACCCATCGGCGGCGGCTTGACCCGCAAGCCATGCTCGTCCCGGTAGAACTCTTCCTGGCGGGAGATCGCCCAATACCGTTGGGCCACATCAGGAAAAAGTGCGTTGACTAACTGGGGGACAGCCGCATTGGGCATGGGAAAGGGGACCGCAAAACCGGTGTGGCTGCTGCGCAGCGCAACCATACTCCCGTCCGGGTTGGTGAACTCGGTGTCGAGTCGCAAGCGGAACATGTCACGGATATCGTCCCAGTGGCTGGTTCCGAACACGCGGTCATAGGAGCGCACAGCCATCGCGCCGCGCAGATTGCACGCCGGGTAGATCCAGTTCGGCTCGCAAGGCCACAGGGTGAAGTGCTGTGTGTGGAAGTTTCGCATCAGTTGTTCGATCAGACTGTGCCCGTCGTGGCGAAATACCTTGCGGTCGTTGAGCCGGAACGTCAGCGCGCCCTCACGATTCCAGCGGTGGTCACCGGTGGCGGCCGTCATGTTGTGCACGTGCAGCGCGAGGTAACCGGTCAGCATGATGTTGTCGGTCTTGGCTGGGTCGGCATCCAAAGACAAGCGGCCCCAGGCGTTTTCCCACCTCCAGTAGCCCCACACCAGATGCTCGAGGTACTTTTCGACCAGCCGGTTCTGGGCCTCATGGGAGTAGCCGCTGAACGCCGGCGTGTAATGGAAAGACACCTGCGCTAGCGCGTATCCCAGCTGGTTCACTTGGTAGCGAATTGCCGACGTCTGAAACTGATCGATCTTGTCGAAGTTGCTGAAGTCGCTGGCATCTTGCAGCGCCCGATCAAAGATGTAACGCAGGCCAGCCAATGCATCCGCATCAAGTTCGCGGTCGTTTACGGCGGGCGCACCGGCCGCGCGCTCCCGGAGCGCGACCACCCGCGCCGGCAGGTAGGCGGCGCGCTCCGAGCGAGTCCGCGCAAGACGCGCCCGCGCAATGGTTCGCCACACAAACAGTAGTGCGATGGCCACGCCGGCAAGCGCGACGGCAACACCGATGCCGTAATTCGAGACGTGACCATGGGACAGAACCGCCGCGATCGCTGCCGCAGTCAGCCAGAGCAATGGCGGGAAGGTATTGGCTCCCGCACCGAACCAGGCGACCAGCGATGCGGCGAACAGCACTAGCGTGACGAGCGTTAGCGCCCAGTGCCATCCGCCGAGCGCGAGGAATCCCGCGCCGGGATACCATAATCCGACGCCGAACACCTGCCATGCGGGACTTCCCAGCCACACCAGCACGGCGCCAACCGTGACGATGGCAGCGTAAACAACCGAGGTACGCAGCAGCCGGCGGCGGGTGAGCGGGCCCAACGCCGCGGGCGGCAGGTCGGCGGGACGCGTGGCAGTGGCGGGCTTGGTCACTTCAACCTCACTGAGTCACGGGCGAATATCGGACGTAGCGTCGGTATCTGCGCCGCCAGCCGGATCAGGACGGGAACGGTGACGAGCAGATCGACGACGAGTGCAACCGCCCCGGCGGTCCGCTGGTCCAGCATCGGATCCATACCGGCCGGCCGCGTCCCGTGGATGGAGAACAACACGTGCGGGCTCAGCAAGAGGACCAGACCGATCATCGCCATGGCTTCTTGTGACACCAGCGCCGAGGCCAGGCGACGCGCGGCACCCGCTGCGGAAGGATCTGCCAGAACCGCCAGCCAGATCAGCGCGCCGGTGCCACTCACAGCGAGCAGCGCACATGCCTGCAGCACCACAGACGTCGTGATCGCGGCGTGCACGCTCGGCAGGTGGATAACAGTAACGGTCACCACAGCGGCCGCGGCGGCCGCCGGAGCAAGGTGGCCCAGAGCTTCACCGATTGCCGTGCCGCGCCATCGGTGGCGGATCCCCGACACGATCAAAATGGGTGCGACGACAGCCAGCAACTCGAGTTGAGTCATGAAGACGAAATGCGAAGACTGCGCGCCCTGCAGCACGGGCGGGCTGACCGCCGCGGCTGCTGTCGCACCACCTGCAAGGACAGCCAGCGCGCGACGGGTCATTCTGCCGTCCATGAGAGTGCTGGCCGCGCTGAGGGCGGCTAGGCCGATCACCACCGGCGCCGCCCACTGCCAACCTCCCTGGGTGTCAGGTGCGCTGCCTGCCATCGCCGTACCCGTGTGATGCGTGTTGGCGCCCGGGGCGACAACCCAGATCAGGGCACCCACAACCAGCAATTCACCCAACGTCGAACCCAGCAGCAGCCACCGAGTCGGACCTGATCCCAACAGCGATCGCGGTGCGGGTGCGCCGACGGCCCGACGGTCGAGCACGCGGTAGACCCACAATAGGAACTTGGCAATAACGATGCAGCAGGCCATCAGTCCGGCGTTTCCTTGCCCATGGCGCGGCTCCCGCGGGAATCCCGGACTGCGGCAAACAATGTCCTGACGATGTCGAAGTATTGCTGCATAGGCCCTCCAACGCCGGTAACGGCCGACCCGAAGTGGCAGATAATAACTATAACCTAGTTAGATAGCAACGTCCAGAATTTGTGCCGCGTTTGTTGGTTTTGAGGCAGAGACAGGACCGGGAAAGCTAGTCGGCTTCCGGCTGCAGCTGCGGATCGACACATTGACCGCATTGCGGCTAGAGCGCCAGAGGAATGACTCGGCATCCCGCACAGCCGCTGAATTACGCTGCGGTATAGGGTATTCAACGGGCACCATGCGTTAATGCGAGTGTCCGCTTGCCTGCGGCCATGGGCTCTGGGTCCGTCGATTGATGTTTCATCGTTAAGACGATGGGGTGGAGGTTCTTAGTCTTCTAGGGATCGTGTCAGCCGTTCGACGGCGTCGAGATAGTCTTCGATCATCTCGCGGACCACCTCACGAGCCGGTTTGACCTTGTTGAGTAAGCCGACGCCCTGCCCAACCCAGTACGTCGCCAGCGCCTGCGCACCCTTGTTGCCGTTCTCGGCAAGAGTGTCGATCCGCCGTAGCACGTTTTCCGAAACCACCGACTGCAGTGGCAGCGGCAACGGCTTCGGTCCGTTGGCCGCCGCTTCCCACGCGTCGGTCCACGCTGATCTCAGTTGCCGAGAAGGCTTGCCGGTGCGGCATTTCGAGCGCACTGTGTCACGTGAGCTGGCTGCGAGCATCTTCTGCACCGTGTAGGGCGCCGTCTCCGCCTCCTCAGTGGTGAGCCACACCGAACCAGTCCACGCACCCGCCGCACCCAGGGCGATCGCGGCAGCAACCTGGCGACCGGTGACGATTCCGCCAGCGGCCAGTACCGGCACGTCGCGGACCGCCCGGATCGCATCAATCACCTCAGGAACGAGCACCATCGTCGTCACTTCGCCGCAGTGCCCGCCGGCCTCCGTGCCCTGCACAACCAGAACATCGACCCCGGCCTGGACCTGCTTGATGGCATGCTCTTTGGTTCCGACAAGTGCGGCGACAGGCACATGCTCGGCCTTGGCGCGGTCGATCATGAATGCCGGCGGTACTCCGAGTGCGTTGGCAATCAGCTTGATCGGATGCCGAAACGACACGTCCAACAGCTCTTCACCAATGGTGTCACCGACAGCGCCGAACAGCCTGAAGGGAGTCTCGCCGAATTCGTCAAGTCGCAAGCCGTGGTGTGAAAGCAGCTGCGCGACATAGTCACGATGTTCTGCCGGTACCATCGCCTCGATCTGCTCGCGGGTCAAATCCATACCTTTGCCCTCGAACTTCTCCGGGCACACAATGTCGACGCCGTAAGGTTTGCCGGCCACCCGATCGTCGATCCAAGCCAGTTCGTGTTCGAGTTCTGCGGGACTATACGAGGACGCGCCCAGCACGCCAAAGCCTCCGGCATTGGTCACCGCGGCGACAACGTCGCGACAGTGACTGAACGCCAGGAGCGGGAAATCGATGCCAAGCATTTCGCAGATCGCGGTCCTCACCGAGCCAAACCTCCTCCCGAGGCCTTCGCCGAAATTTACCGACGGAAACCGTCCGATTTGCTTAGACGGTAGGCCACGAAGCTGCACCTTGGCAAGGAGTCTGAAATCCATCTTGAACCAGCCGTGGTCGCCACTCACGTTCCCCGCCGCGATTTTGGCGCAGCGACCACGTCGACCCGAATACGATAGGGCGACAATCCGATTCGCAGCTGACCCGGCCCAGAAAGGCCCCTGTACGTTATCCGTTTCGCAAACTGCGAAGGCCGCAGCATCACGGAGCGGTCGGCTGGCCGTACATCGCAACCAATACCGAGCGGTTAAGACTGTTTTCCGACCAGATACCGATGGCGGTATTGGCGCAATCCTGCATGAGGGCGCGCGACGGCGGATCCCACCACCACTGACCGAGGATTTGTATGCCGTTGATCGCCAGGGAGGGCACAATCGCCACGGTTTCGCCGGCCTTACCGTTGAATCCAGCGTCGCGAGCGCGGTCCTGGGGAGTTGATCCGTCGGATCCGATGTCACCGTTGATGTCGGGATTGTTGAGGACGTCAAAGGTGTGCCGCCGGGCAGCATCCGTCAGTCGGCCGTCCATATTGGAATCGGTGGTGCAGCCGTTCTGACGTTGAGCGGTGTTGATGTTCACATAGACACTGTTGTTGAGCCGAGCGTTGTTCGGTACGACAGTGTTGCCGTTGTCGGAATGCGCGACGGGTGCTGCCCACGTCCCCGCCCCGACCAGAAGCACCGCCACCGAAGGGAACAGCGTGGAGCGAACCGTGCTGCTCGCCCATGTCATCGCATGCCTCCCGGCCCTTTGAGTACCACGGCCCACGACGAATCGGAGGACAGATCACCGTCTTGCGTGCGCGGTCTGGTGGTCGCTCCCGATCTGCTGCTGTGTTGCAATTGAGTCAAAGAATTATAACTTGGTTGGAGTTCTTGAGCTAGACTCGTCACCATCAGTCGCTTGCTGCCAGGGGTTAGGACATGGGGCCGTTTCGAAAGCCGCTCGGCCCCTTCGATATAGGCATGCTTCGGCCCCTCTCGATGCTGCAGGCAGTGGTGGCAACGTCAATGTTGGGTGTCTACTTTGCCGGCGTCACAAGTGCGTCGCCATCGGAGGGGGACGCGTCCCAGTCGTGCTCGTGGGTACTCACGCCGCCGCGCGTCGTTCAGGTATCCAGTACGCGCATGGTGCTGGCCACGGTGCGACCCGGGCCGTGCACCATGGACGCGATTCCCAATGAGTCGGTCGTGTGTTTGGCGATCCAAGGAGCGGATTCGCAGAGCCAGTGCGCCCATCGGGCCGGCGCGGATCCAGCGTTGGTTTACTATCCGTATCGGCCTGGAGCGACGTACATCGTGACGGGCCAAGGTTGTGCAGATGTGGTCGAGAATCCGGTCAACCACAGCACCACCGGCCCGGTGACGAAAATGTGCAAGGCAATCGGGCCGACTGCGTTCACGTTATGAAGCGCCGACAGGGACTTTGGGCGCGCAAAGTATCGCTGAGACTACGCGCTGGAATCAGACCGGGTCGAAGCCGCTGATCAGCCACCGGCCGTCAACCTTGTCCAGGGTCACCCGGACGCTGGAAGCGGAAGCGCTGGGTGGATCGGTGTCGACGACCACGGTCTGGTTGACGAACACCAGGACCACCGCGTGGCTCGACGTAGCTGACACGGAGGCCGCCGCGGGAACGGTGGCAACCGCCGAGATGTGCCTTTGTTTGGCGCCGGGGATAACCACGTCGTGGGTCAGCTGCGTGTAGGAATCCTTGAAAGTCCCGGTCAACCGGTCCCGAGCGGCCCCTAGGTCCTTGTCAGCGGTGTCGGGCTGATAGGACAGTATGGCAACGGTGCCGTCCTTGGCGGCTACAACGGACTCGACGCTGCCGGTCTGCGATGCGCGGATCGATGACGACTGCCACTTCAGGTAGCCGCCTGCCGCCGCGAGTAACAACACCAGGCCCGGAAGCACTCCGAAAGCGAGTAGTCGCGAAATGCTAATGGTACGTCGGGTTTTCGCCCGGCCACCGGCTTTTCCGTCCTGTTCGTCTTCAGACTCGTTGGAGGGCGCGTCCGCTGATTCCGTGTTCGCGTCGCCGTCGCTGATGTCCTCGGCGTGTTCGCCTGCCCCGGTGTCGTTCTCGATCTCGTCGGCGGTATCTTCGGCGACCGTGGCGACATCCGCAACGGTCGCGGATTCGGCGTCGACGGGCACCGCGTCTGATTCCTTTTCTGGCTCGTTCGCTTCGCCACCGGCCATGCCGGGCTGAGATGTCATGACGGTACGAACAAAACGTTCGAAACCTTCGCTCCATCATCGACCTTTTGTACGTCGATCCTCATTCGCCAGGCCCGCAGCGGCTGATCTTCTGCGCCAAGATTGGACGTCTTGACGGAAACAGCGACAAGCACCCGAGCTTCATTGCGTGACACGGACTCCAGACCCGCCTCGGTGACGGTCCCCACCGATTTCGACTGCATCTTCTTCACTAGGTCGATGAAGGGCTGCGAGCGTTTGGAGAAGTCGTCGTAGAACGGCCCTGTGGCGGAGTCCAGTATGCGTTGGATGTCGCTATTGACGTTTTGCCAATCGATGGTGGTCAAGTTCACCGCGCCCTGCCGCCCCACCCGCAGGAACAGCTCGCGCTGTTCTTGCTCCTGACGCAACTGGTAAGTCCGCAATCCCAGCCATCCGACCACCCCGCCGAGGGCGAGAATGGCGACCAGACTAACCAATGTTGCCAGCCGCACGGGCGACAGTCGCTGTTGTGTCGGTTTAACATCCTCGTCGTCGCCACCGGCGTCAAGGTCATCGGACTGCGCCGCGGACGCCTCGTCGTGTTCAACGTCGTCGGCAGGAACGTCCGGCTCTTCGGTCGATGTCGAGTCGGTATCCGATTTCGATTCCGTTGACGGCTCTTCTGCGGTTTCGGTATCGCTCATTTCGCCTTCGGGGGCATCAGCATCTGCTGCCATGTTTGTTCCTGGTCGGAAGGACGGGCCAGATCGGTTTGTCGGTATTCTTGCCCGTCCGGTCCAACATACGTGCCGGTGGCGGGATCATACTCCGCGACCGCAATCGGAGCCGGAGGCGACGCGGGCGGAGCCGGCGATGTGGCTCCTGCCGTCGACGGCTGCGCCGACACACCCGGTGTTGCGCCAGGCAGAAACTGCGGGATATCCTGCCCCGACAACGTCGAGTTGGGGTCACCTTTCCAGTTGTATCCCTCGTTGAGGGGGACGTATTCCTCGTCGCTTTCACACATCTTCACCGTCGGGGCGCGTTTTCCCGGGCGAGTCTCGCACGGGTAATTGCGGGCCCCCCGTACGTTCAGGGCGGCGTCTTGCGGTATCCGGCAATACATATCGCCTGACGGACGGTCCGGGTGATCCTCGAAGCTGGGCGACCTGATCTGCTGCGCTGCCAGGTATCCGGTCGTGCACGCCGGCGGGAGGTTGATGTTGATGTTGAAGCTCAAGTTCAGACCGGGATAACTGGACTTGATGTTTCGGTCGGGCAGGATGGTCGCCAGGCCCCCGGCCGTCGCCGCTGGCAGTATCACCAATAGCTGCTCGAGGTCGGCGCGGTAGGCGACCCCCACCTCGCCCACACTGACCAAGTTGGCCAGCACGATGGGCAGCGTCGGCTGCAGCCGGTCGAACAGCTGGCGGGTCTCCTCTGCCGCCGGGGCACCCTTGTTGATCACGCCGGCCACGGCGGCATCATTGGTTTGCAGCTGTTTGCTGATGCTGGCCAGGTTGGACGCCCAGGCCTGCACCGCATCCGATGAGTTGGTCTGGCTGTCGAGCAGCGGCTTCGATTCGTCGATGAGGGTGGTCAGCGCATCCAGGTTGTTTCGGGCATCAATTGCCAGAGTGGTGGTGCCTTTCAGCAGCCGGGAAAGTTCCGGGCCGAGCCCGCCGAGGGCGAGATAGCTCTCGTCGACCACCGTTTTGAGGTTGTCGTGTGGGATGGCCTGCAGGCCGCGGTTGGTCGCCGCAACCAGCGAGTTGATGTCGGGGGGAACGCTCGAGTGGTCGACGGGGATAACGTCGCCGTTCTTCAGCTTGGGCCCGGTTCGGCTGTGCGGCGTCAGAGCAACGTACTGCTCGCCGACCGCCGACACGCTGTGCACCTCGGCGGCGAGATCCGTGGCGGGGATCTCGACGTTCGAATTCATCTGAAGCACGGCCTCGGCGCCGGTACTGGTCAGCCGGACGTCGCGCACCCGGCCGACGGTGACACCCCGGTAGGTGACATTCCCGCCCGCGTAGAGGCCGCCGGCCTGGGGCAGCTGCACCGTAACCGTGTAACGACCGATACCGAAAATCGTGCTTTGGACCTGAAGGTAGCCGAAAAGCACGGCCGCGATCGCGCCGTTCGCAATGACAGCGAAGACCGCTATCTGGATCTTGATGCGCCGTGTCAGCATGTCACGCCCCCTGGTCGAAGTGATAGGGGACGACCAACGGGTTGCGCGCGGTGTAGGGGCTGGGTAGCTGGCCGATAGTGCGGCCCCACTGCAGCTCGAGCTCGGTCAGGTTACCCTCCCACCGAGTGCCGGTGAAGAACGAGTTGTCGATCCGGCTCAGCGTCAAGTCGATGATGGCGGTCAGGTTTCCGTAGTCGCCGCGGATCCATTTGCTGATCGTGGGCTTGGGGAACGGGTAGGTCGCGAAGTAGTCCAGGGAACGGGTCAGCGCTGGCCCGGCATCGGCCAGCGACTGCAGCACCGGGCCGATATCGTTGAGTTCCTTGACCAGGTTTTCCTTGGTCTGGTAGACGGAGTCGGCGGCTAGCGCACTCAACTTGCCTAATTGAGCGAGGGCATCCACCAGGTTTTCCCGCTCATCGTTCAGCACGGCCAACGCGTCAGGGATGGTCTTGAGCGCCTTGTCGAGGACCGACCTCTGGTCGGCGAACTGGCCGACCAGGTTGTTCAGGCTGTCCGTGGCGGCAATGATGTCGTCTTTTTGGTCATTGAGGTAGCCGACGAATTTGTCCAGCTGCTGGATCAAGCTTCTCAAATCCTGTTCGCGACCCGAGAATGCGGTGCTCAACGCCCTGGTGATGTCCTGGACGTTGGCCAGCCCACCGCCGTTGAGCACCAAGGAAACGGCGGCAAGTGTTTGTTCGGTCGATGGGAAGGCGCCTGCCGACGACAGGGGAATCAGTGATCCGTTCTTGAGCTTTCCCACCGGCGGGGTGTCCTTGGGTGGCGCCAGTTCGACGTGCACCGAACCGAGCAGGCTGGTTTGACCGATCGTGGCAGTCGCGTTGGCGGGTAGGTCAACCTTGCCGTCGAGCGTCATGGTGATCATCGCATGCCAGCCCTGGAGTTCGACCTTCGTGACGTTGCCGACCGTCACGTCGTTGACCTGGACCCGGGAATTGGTCTTGAGGTTCTGGACGTCGGGCAGTTGCGCCGCGACGGTGAAGGAACCGGGGCCACCGCCCTTGGTGCCGGGTAGCCACAACGAGTTCGCCCCACGGAAGTCCCGAATGAAACCGCAGCCGGACAGCGCGAGCACGAGCAGTGCTGCTAGGGCGCCGGCGCTGGCGCGCCGCCGGTTTCCGAGTCGGTTCACTGTCCACCTCCGGGCGGCACCATCATTCCTTTAAGACCGTCAGCCGGGTTGGTCGGTATGGGGTCCGGTGGCCTGGCAGGTACGAACGGCGGATTCGCGTGATCGGGGTCGACCATGCCGTTGCCGAAATAGTTGTAGATCCTGTTCGCCGGCGGCAGTGGCCCGTTGGGCGGCGGCGGCACTGTACGGAACTGCTCTGTCGGTGGCGGCCCCGGTGATGGGACGTAATCCGGCCGCAGCCAGTCTTCGCTGTAGGTGACTTCATTGGGCCGCGCCATGACGCCGACGAAGGGATTGAATCCGAGCGGCGGGAAGGTGTACTGACGGTTCTTGATAATTGGCGCCAGATACTGCACGCACAGCTTCGCCGACTGCTCGGCACCCAGCCGTGATGCCGCCTGCACCGCCGAGCACAGGAACTGAACCGGGTTGGCAAAGTTGCTGACCGCGATCGCGCCGGTCAGCGCGATGTTCGCGGGCTGGTAGATGTTGGCGAAATTCTGGAACGCCGGCGTCCCGATATGCAGCGTCTGCTTGATGTCGTCGAGGCTCTCGACCACGGCGTTAGATATCGACGCCAGTTTGTCCGAGGTGGTACCCAGCGCCTCACGATTTTCAGCCACAAAGCTCGCAACGTCACCGGCCACATCGTTGAGGTCCCGCACCGCGTTTGTGACCTCATTCGGATCGTTCGCCAGCAACCTCGTCACAGCGGCCAGGTTCTGGTTCAGACGCTGCAACAAGTCGCCGCTGTCACGCAGCGCCGATACCAGAATCGACAGGTTTTTGAGGCTCTTGAACAAGTCGCCGCTATGGTCGCCGAGCGCTGAGATCGCCTGCGAAAGCTTGATGATGGTGTTACGGATATCGGGTCCCTGGCCGCGCAGGTTGTCGGCTGCGGTGTTGATGAAAGCGCCCAATGTGCTGACGCCACCCGGTTGGGTGGGCTGCAGTGTCTGGGCGAGCTTCTCGAGTTGCTGACGAAAGTCGTCCCATTCCACAGGGACGGCGGTGCGCTCCTGCGGAATCAGGGTGTGATCCGTCATCGCGGGTCCACCGGTGTAGGCGGGTGTCAGCTGGATAGCCCGAACCGTTACCAGAGACGGTGACAGAATCACCGCTTTGGCGTCGGCTGGCACCTGGTATTTGTCGGTATACCAGAAGGAGACTTTGACGCGGTCGGGCTGCGGCTCGATTTTTTCGATCTTGCCGACTGGCACCCCGAGGATCACGACGTTATCGCCGGGGTAGATCCCGTTGCTGTTGTCGAAGTATGCGGTGATGTGCGTGCGACCGCCGCCGGTCGCGGTCCACACCACCGCGACGATGCCGCCGATCAGCGCCACCGCCAGCAGGGCGGCCACGCCGATCCTGGCACCTCGTGAACGCTTCACCGCCCACCCCCTTCAGCCGGCGCTGCCGGCGATACCTGCCCGGGCGCCGGCTGCCCGATCGGTCCCGGTGGCGTGGGGACGGACGCTTGTGGGCCCGGCGGCGTTTCTGCCGGGGGCCCCGGCGGCGGGCCGCCGGGAGGTGGCGCGGGCGGCGGCTCCCGATAGGGGTAGCAGCCTGGGCCGGGCAATGGCACTCCCGGCGGACCGCACTGATGGTCATTGGGGTTGCCCGTGATGGCGTCGGGTAGCGTCAACCTCGGGTCTCCCCCCTGGCCGGTCCGTGGATACGGCATTGGCAACGGCGGGGTCGCCTGCTGGCCGGTCTGCGGGTCGGAGAGCTGCGAGGGCAGTAAAACGTTGGGATCCAGCCCGAGGTCGGAGAAAGCCACGTCGATGAACGGTTGTAAGAACTGCCCGGGCAGCAGGTTCGCCAGATAGGCCTTGAAGTAGGGGCCCGACGACACCGATTCACCCAGCGAAAGCGCGTAGGCGTTGAGCCCCTTGATCGCCTTTTGCACCCGCTCCTTGCGGTTGTCGACGACGGTCAACGCGGCGTTGAGCTTGTCCAACGCGGGCTTAAGTGTTTGACGGTTCTCCGCGATGAACCCCTTGACCTGCTGCGCCAACGCCGAGAGGTTGTTCGAGATTTGATCCAGCGCGCTGCTCTGAGTCCGCAACTGCACCAACAAGGCGTTGGTGTTGGTGACCAGGCTCACCACTTGGTCGCTGCGTTCGGCAAGCACGGTGGTGGCCTTGTTTGCGTTCTCCAGTAAGGTCCGCAGCTGGGCGTCACGCTTGTCGATCGTCTCGGAGAATCGCGCCACACCTCGCACCGCGGCCTGCAGGTCGGGTGGCGTGTTGGAAAATGTGTCCGACAGCACCGCCAGGGAACGGGACAATTGGTCGGTGTTCAGCCCGCTGATGGTGGTCGAGAGATCGCCGAGTGCCTGGGGAAGCTCATACGGCGGGGTCGTGCGGTCAAGTGGTATCGGCCCGTGCAGCTGTCCATCTCCCCGTGGAGTGATCTCGAGGAGCTTGGCGCCGAGCAGGGTCTTCAGCTTGATCGCTGCCTCGCTGCGATCGCCCAACCGAACATCACTGCCGACCTTGAACTTGACCAGTACCCGAGGACCGTCGAGCTCGACGGATGAAACGTCACCCACCCGGAAACCCGAAACTTGGACCGGGTTACCGGCGGCGAGTCCACCCGCTTCGGCGAAGTAGGCCGAGTACTCCTTGGTCTGGTCGATGAGGGGCAGCTTCTGGTAATTGAGCGAAAGCCACATACCGGCGAGGACCAGGCCGATACCGACGGCGCCGACGATAAGCGGGTTGCGTTCGGAGAAGGTTTTCACTTCGGCGTGCACCTCCCGGTGTCCTGGCCGGCCAGCTTGACGTATACCGGCTGGCCGCCCTTGCCATTGACCTTCAAGAGGAGATCGCACAGGTAAAAACTGAAGAAGTCGCCGTAAAGGCCCAACCTGCCGACCATTTGATACGCGTCGGGAAGGGTGTTGAGCAGGTTGTCCAAGTAATCGCGGTCGGCCTCAAGGACTCCGGCGGTCCGGTCCAACTCGGTGACCACTTTCTTGGCCGGCGTGCGGCCCTGTGCCAACAGGTCGGCGATCGACCGGGCAGCCGCATTGCCGTACGCCACCGTATTGCTGATGTCCTGTTTACGCGCTTCGAGGCCCTTCACCAGTTCCGACAACGAGTCGACGGCCTTCGCAAACTGCTTGCTTTGGCCGCCAAGCGACCCGAGCACGGTATTCAGGTTGACAATCACCTGACCGATCAGCTGATCCCGGTCGGCCAAGGTGTTGGTCAAAGCGGCGGCTTGGGCAAGGAACGAGCCGATCGTTGCACCTTGTCCCTGGAAGGCCGCAATCAACTGGCCGCTCAACGCGTTGACCTGGTCTGGGTCCAGCGCGCGGAACAGTGGTCGGAAGCCGCCGATCAACGCGTCCAAATCCAGCGCCGGCTGCGTGCGGCTCAACGGAATCGTGTCCCCGGGGTGCAGCCTTTTGACGCCACCGGCTCCTTCTTCCAACGTCAGGAACCTGCCGCCGATGAGGTCGTCATAGCGAATGACGGCGCGGGTGCCCTCGGTCAGCACCGCCGAGGGGATAACGGAGAACTCCACGCGCAGGGTCGAGTCGGGCAGGAACGAAATCTTCTTGACCTTGCCCACCTCGACACCAGCGATGCGGACGAAGTTCCCGTTGCGCAGCCCGGAGACGTTCGCGAAGTGTGCGTTGTAGGTCTCCTCGGGCTGGAACCGGAACTGGCCGAAGATGAGAAACACTAACGCTACCGAGATCAGGCACGCCATCGCGTAGATAGCAAAACGCCACAGCGAGCCGCTCAAACTTTCTCGCATGTCCGCCTTTCTCTATCGCTTCCGGCAGTCAGTGTTCGGACGCATCCGGCGCCGGTAGCGGCGGAACCGTCGGCACCGGCGTGGGTTGTACCTGCGCCGGATGCGCCGGCACGAACGGTTCCGACCCCGGCGGCGGCGGCCCAGGCTCCCGCGGCCTGCCCGGTATGGCAGGCGGCAAACCCGGATACAACGGCGTCCCATCCGGCAGGTACCACGGCGCACCGTAGGGCGGCGCGCCCGGGTACGGCACCGGACCCGGCGCCGGCCCCCCGTTGAGGGTGTAAATGCTCGGGGGTTTCGGCGTCCCGCGGGTGACCGGGCCGTAGTTGGCAAGCCCCGGGAAGCCGATGCCCGGATTCGGCCGAACGTCCACCCCGGTACCCCATCCGGTGTTGGTCACCAAGTAACGCACCGGGAAGTTCTTGCCAACGTCCGGCAGTGAACCGCAGCCCGGCGCTCCGCCGGGCCCACCTTTGGCGCCGTTGATGGGCAGGTGGTCCGGATACCGGTACATATCGTCACCGAACAATATGCCGGCGTCACCGATCAGCGACTTTCCGTTGTGCCCGGCGACGGCTTCTATCAAATCGTTCAGGCCGAGATATCCGCCCACCAACAAGCAGGTGAGTGACGGGTTATATTTCATCAGTAGCCGCGTCGTCGGCTCGAGCACGTTGATCGCGTGAACGAGATTGTCCCTGGCCGGGCCAATAAGGTTGATGCCGCTGTTGGACAGTCCGATCACGCCCACCAGCAGTGCGTCAAGTGCCTGTGCATTGTCGGTGATCGTTTTGCTCGTCGTGCTGGCGGCATCGAGCACAGACAGAATGTCTGGGGCTGCCGCGCTATAGGTGTCGCTGAAACCCTTCAGCGCGCGGTAGTCGGCCCGGATGGTGTCACTGCGCGGGTTGATCGCCATCAGCACCTGATTGAGGTCGGTGACGGCCTCGCCCAGGGCTTCGCCCTTCCCGCGGAAGCCCTCACCCAA
The DNA here is from genome assembly GCF_900566055.1 of Mycobacterium innocens. Taxonomy (GTDB): domain Bacteria; phylum Actinomycetota; class Actinomycetes; order Mycobacteriales; family Mycobacteriaceae; genus Mycobacterium; species Mycobacterium innocens. The sequence continues at coordinate 3,924 of NZ_UPHQ01000314.1, read as the reverse complement.
CGCCGAGAGCACCGCATTCAGTTTCGCCGGGTCGATCTGGTTCAGCAAACTGACCACGTTCTCGAAGGTGGTGTTCAGCTCGGTGCTCACGTTGCGCGACCTGAGCACCGCCCCCGCTGCCAGCCTTTTCGGGCTCGGTTGGGCAGGCGTGACCAGCTCGACATACTTGGCGCCGAACGCGGTCGGCGCCGTGATCTGAGCCTCGACGTTGGCCGGAATATACCTAAGCTGGTCCGGGTACAGTTCCAACTCTAGTTTCACCTGACCGTCCGGGTCGATCGAAGAGACCCGACCGACCTCCACACCGCGCAGCTTGACCTTTGCCCCGGGGTCCATGACCAGACCGGCCCGGTCGGACACCAGGGTGACGCGGGCATACGGTTGCAGGTTTCGATTGAACGCAAGGACGGTCAGCACACCGCCCGCGATTACCAGCACGACGAGGAAAAGGGTCCATGCGGCCGGGTGTAGGCGGAATTCACGCCGCTTCGGTGTCATCTTTATTGCTATCCCGACAAGTGGAAGCTACCGGACCGCCCGTAAAGCGCCAGACCTACCGCGGCGGTCACGAGTGTCAAGACCACCAGCGAGGCGCGTACAGCACGGCCCGTCGCCTCTCCGACACCGGCCGGACCGCCCGACGCGTTGAAACCGTAGTAGGTGTGCAGCAGCATGACCACAATCCCCTGCACGACCACCTGGACCATCGCCCACAACACGTCAGTTGGCCGCAGGAAGGTGTGGAAATAGTGGTCGTAGACGCCGCTCGACTGCCCGTAGGTGAATTGCACAAGAAACTGGGTCGATAAGAAACCCACCAGCAGCGAGATGCAACACAGCGGGATCGCCAGCACCACACCACCCACCAGCCGGGTTGCCACCAGGTAAGCCATGGTCCGAACGCCCATCACATCGAGGGCATCGATCTCCTCACTGATCCGCATCGCGCCGAGTTGCGCCGTTGCTCCGGCGCCGATCGTGGCGGCCAGACCGATGGCGGTGATCAACGGCGCGGCCAGACGCGGGTTGACGTAGGCGGAGAAAAAGCCGACCAGCGCCTCCACCCCGAGGTTGGCCGTCTGGCTGTACCCGACGATGGCGATCAGAAAACCGGTGTTAATCAGCAGGAAACTTACGATCGCGACGGTGCCGCCGATCAGCGCAAGTGCACCCACGCCCATGCTCATTTGGGCGATAACGCGGATCGTCTCCGTCCTGTAGTAAATGAGGGCATCCTTGATGCTGATAATCGCCCGGAGATAGAACGCGGTTTGTTCTCCGATGTGATTCCATCCGTCAACCACGGCCCGGATGCCGCGGATCAGCCTTGGTTCTGGTGCGATAGGGGTGCTCATTAATGTTGCACCTGCGCGAGGACGGCGCTGAGTAGCGTATTGATCACGTAGAGGGCCATGAATGTATATACGACAGTCTCATTGACCGCGTTACCGACACCCTGCGGACCACCACCCACGGTGAACCCCTTGTAACAAGCGATCAAGCCGGCGGCCAGGCCGAACAAGGTCGCCTTGATGACGGCGATGATTACGTCGGGCAGCCCGATGAGTAACGTGAGACTGGCCGCGTAGGCGCCGGGGTTGACGTGTGAAACATAGACCGCGAAGCAAAGATCGGCGAATAGGCCGACCATTGTCCCCAGCCCGCTCAACAGGAAACTGTTCAGGGTGAGCGCCGCCACCCTCGGCACCGCGAGCCGCTGAATCGGGTCGATGCCCATAACCCGCATCGCGTCAATCTCATTGCGGATGGTGCGCGCACCGAGGTCGGCGCACATCGCGGTGGCCGCGGCTCCCCCGATAACCAGCACGGTGATCGCCGGTCCAATCTGGGCGACCACCGCAAGGGCCGCGCCCGTCCCCGAGTTGTCGGCGGCCCCGATTTCGATGATCAGGACGTCGAGCAGGAATATGACGAACGCATTGAACACGACTGCCAGCAGGATCGCGGGTACCAGCGATACCCGTGCGGTGAACCAACTTTGGTGGATGAACTCACGCCAGGCCCACGGCCAGCGAAACGCCTGCACCATGGTGTCCAGGGACATCGCGATGAAACCGCCGATTTCCCGCAGCGGCTTGGCGGCCGGGTGGTGGACAACCACTAGCAGGCACCTCCGCGTCCGCTCATGACCGGCATAGCGACTGTCCCCTGGTGCGACAATGCTCTGCCGACCTCCCGGATGGTTGCGCCTCCCAGCACGGGAGGATGCCGGATGACGGTACCTCACCTTGTGCACCTCTGGCAACCATCTCCACCAGCGGATGAGTGTAGCTACTAAGACTACCTAGTAGACCAAGTGTTCTTTGCTGAAGGCGAGGCCCAACCACCTTTGCCGGAGCCAATGGTGGGGCCGTCGGATCGGCAACGACGGCTGGGAGCCCGCCCCACCGCTGCTGCTCACGCTGACCCCCGCTTACCCGATATCACCTGGTCAAAGCCAAATCAACCCAACTAGACGGAAACGGCATCTCGGGGCCGGCGCACAGGCTCTCTGAGCCTGCGCTGTCAAGCGACCGGACGGGGGCTGTCGGCATGACCGATGGTGTTTCGCTGGCACTACGTCGCCGAAGCGCTTGCCGAACAGAGCCGTTGCTCCCAGCAACGAATACCACGGCCGCCAGCTGGGAACGTGAGGCCGTTCGGACGGCTTCCAGAAAACGTGGGCGCTGATGCCCGGAGGTCCCCAGGATCAGGCCTCCCAACCGCGCATCCGTCCAGAAACGCAAGCCCAATGTTGGGGCAATGGCGCGTGCTAGAAAAAAACTCCACACTGACGTCATCAGACGCCACTCCCCTCGCGCGCCTGGATGTTTCGTCGACTATGGGCACCTGTGCCGAACCGCGTGAGCGCAGCAGGAGCGCCTAGCTTGCGGCCGTGTCACCGGCTAAACGGGGCTACCCTTATACCAATCAGAGCCGTGAGCACATTCGAGGTGAGTCATGCAACGCGGATGCACCGCCGCCACACTGCTCTTGCTGATCGCCACCGCGGGTTGTTCGTCGGGGCCGCCGGCCCTCACATTGCCCAACGGCGCATTACCACCTGGTACCGCACATGTCACCGTCAACGGCAACGAGACGCGTCAAGTCCACGAGGTGAAGTGCGAGAGCATCGGGAAAGGCTTGACCTGGATCTACATCGGGAGTGCCCGCGCGCGGACTACGCTGCTGCTCGACGACGCACGGACCCCAAAGGCAGTGGCCTTCAATGACGTCGAGGGGTTCACCGGCAGCTATTGGCAAGATCTGCAGGGCAACGCCCGACTGGCCATGGTCGATCAGACCTACATGCTTACCGGGACCGTGGCCGGCTTCAACGCCGAGCAACCGCATACCAGAACCATGACTGACTTCGCTGTCAAAGTGGCCTGTTAACGCGGGTTGTGTCGCCGCGGAAGCGCTCGGCTCTGGGACTCGCCGCTTCTATCGATGGCGCAGATGCCCATGTGCCACGGCGCGACAGGCAGCGCAAACTGCGTGGCAACTCGACGTGGCGCGAAAAGCGTCAATAGATGGTTTGCTGCGTCCAGCTGCACTGGCGCCGCTGGCTGCCGCTGAAGGCGCATCGGATGCGGTGCGATCGCCGAAGCCTGCTGAGCTGGTTTCACGGACACTGCAGGCCGACGCTGCGCGAAGCGGTCCGGCTGGCTGTTGGAGTCTGATCGCCTGGTGCAGGTCCGACGCGGCTGTTGACCGGCATTCACGATGAGGATGATGGCGGCGTTGATCGTGAGGATGTGCGGGTATGAAACGACCCCGCCGGTGGATGTCCGGCGGGGTCGGTGGTGTTCGGGGTGTCGGTGTGGTGTTCAGTCCGCCGTGACTTCGGCAACAGCGGTGCGGGTGGAGGATTCGTCGACGATGGCCTTGTCGGCGGCGAACGCGGCGACGAGGGCTTGTAGC
>NZ_UPHQ01000319.1 GCF_900566055.1 Mycobacterium innocens | reverse complement strand
ACAACATAGGCAACCCGCGGCGGCGCAACTGGTTTTCGGGGACGTGACAAGGTAGACAGGCACTCACGGGGCTCCGGCAGCGAGAGGGATGTGGTGTTCATCCGCTACCGCGAGCCCCGCCTCATCCCATTGCGCGACACACAATCGTTATCACATAGTTATCATCTGTCACTACAGTCACACGGGTTTGTGAACAGGCTCTAAGCGATCGCACACGGCCTGGATCTGGTTTGCCGCCTTACCGATCCAGCGGCGCGCGACACACACCCAACGTGGCATCGCCAAAACCGCTGCGCCACACATCATCGCTGGAACCAATTAGCTGCCAGTCCGATGCCAACAGCCGAGTGAAGATCCGGGTGTCAGCCGTGAACCTGTGCCAACTCCGGGGAAGAAGCCGAAGTTCCCCCTTCTGATTCCCAGCGCTCTCGAGCAGTGGATGCCTGCGTGCGCATGTCCCGGTCCCGTGGGCTGATCATGAGCAATCCGTCGACGGTGGCGGCGTTGTTGGGTTGTGCTGCCGTCATCATGGTGGTGTGGGCGTCGTTCGCATCGGTGTGTGGCGGGATCACCAGTAGGGTGAGCCGGTCACCGTCGAGCCCGAGAACTTCAATGGTGTTGATCGGCTGAAGCCGGTACCCGTCCAGGCGTACCACCCGCCCGCCGGTGACGAGCTTCCGTGACGCTTTGGCCCATGCGTTCAGGCGGTACAACACCCGGTCGATGCGGCCCAGCCGTACCGAGAGCACCGCCAACAGGTCCGGCAGCTCTGCGGAGAGATCATCGGTGTGCGGCCACCATGCCCCGTCGACATATCCGCTTCGCGGTGCCTTGGGTTTTAACCGCAACCGCGGCGTGCGCGCCGGCACAGTGGAGTTCTGAGCATTCTTGCGCGTCTGATGTGGCGTCATGATGACGCTCCAATCTTGGCCGCGAACCGGCCCCTATTCTTCAGATCAGCGATGACACGGCTGAAGTAGCCACATGCACGAAGTACCGCCGATATCCGCAATCCTACGCTGATCCGGTCCGCATGCAGACCCGGCCAGATGCGAACCCCTATTCGTCGTACGGCAACCTGGTCTACGCCCATACCGGCGTCCGGGGTGGGTCAACTTTCACCGGAACCGCAGAGGGGTCGATTTTCGAGAATCGTTGACATAACGGTCTTCGGGTGAAGGTCTCCCCACCACTGCGCCTGCCATCTGCAGCGAACACACCGATCAACTGCTCAAGCTGCGCCGGTGTCACCGCCGCGATCGGCACCTGGCCCAGCTCCGGCAAGGTATCGGGCTTACCGAAATACTTTCAGTAAGCCTGTTCTCGTTGTCGGGGCTGACAGTCGGGTTGACAGGATTTGAACCTGCGACCACTTGACCCCCAGAACATTGCGGTAACGCATTCTCGCTGGTAGCCAGCAGTTATCGACGCGGCGAGACATTCATAGATGTGCAGGTCGTTCGCCATCGCGCATAACGTGTGGCCCCAAATTGGTCCCAACCGAGGACCTAAAGATGGTCGAGCGTGGAGGACGATGGCCTCGGTGAAGAGCTCCGTGTTGGCGCACTCGATGCGAAATGGGCATCACCAATTACCAAGGCCCGCCGGCACGACCCGCCTGGACCTCGTCCGGTGAAGAGGGGTTAGGTCGTGGTGTGCTGCTCGGATGCGTCGCTGGGCTCGATGACCTTTGTTTCCTCACGTGCCCCGTGGCTGATCTCGATGCGGCGCGGCTTGGCCCTAGCCGCCACCGGGAGGGTTACGGTCAGCACCCCGTTCTGATAGGTGGCGGCGATGTGGTCGGCGTCGATATCCGCACCGAGGGACAGGCGACGCATGTAAGCGCCGGTGAAGCGTTCGGAACTCAGCCACTGCACGTCGTGTTCGGTGCGTTCGCTGCGTTGTGCCGTCACCGTGAGGATGCCGCCGTCAACGCTGACGTCCACCGAATCGGGGTCCACGCCTGGGAGATCGGCGTGGAGCACGTAGTGATCACCGGAGCGGTAGAGGTCCATCGGCATGGCCAGTGGGGCTCGGGCGGATCCGGGCGAGGTACCGAGCAGCTGCGCGGCGAGTCTGTCGATGTCACGGAATGGATCGGGATGAAGCACAGCAACCACCTCCTATATGTCGGTTGCCGCACCTCGCCACCGAGACGGGTGTCGGCAGGCTGCGCTTCTTCTGGTTTAGCACTGCACCTGCGCGAGCACCAGGGGGTATCGGCGCTGCGCCCGGGTCTTCGACGATGAGGACCCTGATGTCCAGGATCGTCTTCCACAGGAAAGAGGCCAGACGCGCCTCGATCTGCTCGTCGATGTTGGGCGATATCGGCGTCGATGCTGTCGATCCGGCCGAACGTCTTGCGCGAACAGGAATGGGTGATGGTCGGCGAGATGCCCATTGAACGCTCGGCCCAACTCGTTTTACTGTTGCTTTACCTGGCTAGGCGTAGACTTGAGGTACGGATCCACGGCAGACCAAGGTCGGACCGGAAGAAAAGATTCCTCCTCTCGGCTGTGGCGCCCAGCACGAACACTAGGCACCCACGCGAAGCAAGGCCCATCAACTGGGCACAGCGCGGTGGGCCTGCGTCAGGCGGGAAACTCTTTCCTGACGCCGAGGCCACATTCCACCGCACCATCATGCACGCTTGGTAACCAGGTGATTGGTGCTTCGGACGGCCCTCCTGTTCGCCAGGAGCGCCGTCCGACTCGTGTATGCCGAACTCCCGGGGCCGGTAGCGGTTGCTTGCCGACACAAGCACTCTGCAAGCTGGGTGATCGCGTCCTAGACGGCAACCGCGTCGTCGCGCACCATCAAGTCCGCGCGCCGCCGCTCCCACCACTAACTGCCCCACCCCGCCACGGTCTACCAGGCCCGACCCAAAGCAAACCCCGGCACCCGCACCGATATCCACGACCGCGTCCCCACCCGACCACATCGAGAGGCCAGCTCCGTAGGGGACTTACCGCTGTGGCACCTGCACGTCATACTCGCGGCATGTCTTTCCGAGTCAGATATAGCCCCAATGCACCGACGAAGATTGCCGCGAAGCACATCCTGACCGACGACGACACCCACGACTTCTTGCCAGGTGGCGTCCTCAAGATTCACACACCTCGGACAACGGATCGACCTTCTACCTCTCACCCTGTGGAACATCGTGGACACTGCCAACGGCCATGAACCCGGCGGCAGCGGCCCGCGCGGAACATAAGCGCAAAGTAGGGACGCTCTGTTGCGTTGGGGTGACAGTGTTGGGGTGACAGTGTCTGATCGGTGCGCACGGCGATGGCCTGAAACGTCGCTGGCCTCGTAGCCAACTTCGGTGAACACCTCACGAGCGGCGGCCACGATGCGCTTCCGCGTTTCCGCAGCCTGTGCTGCTCGGGAATCCTGGTACCCGACTGGCGGAGCGCGGCACGTCGCCCCAGCGGCTCAGCGGCGCGCCGATCGTCAAGGGCCCATGGATTCCCCCCGACCCCCTGGTGAGGTCCGTGGGAGTCGCCGCCGCGCTCGACTAGCAGCTGACGGACCGATGCTCCGCGCCGCAATACCCGCAGCCGCTGCTCGATGAAAGCCGTTTGATGACACGGCCTAGTCTGGGTCTCAGGTTCATGCGGACGTGGCCAAGCTCCGGGGCAGGCGGCCCGGCGCACTCGAGTCGGCGCGACCCAGGAGGGCGCAGGTGTTTAAATTCCTCGAATCGATCGCGGGTTTCGGCGTGACGTTTTCGGCGATGTTCAAGAAGCCTGTCACCGAGGGGTATCCGGAGAAGCCGGGCCCGGTGGCGCCGCGCTACCACGGCCGGCATCAGCTCAACCGGTGGCCCGACGGGTTGGAGAAGTGCATCGGGTGTGAGCTGTGCGCGTGGGCCTGCCCGGCCGACGCGATTTTCGTGGAGGGCGCCGATAACACCGAGGCCGAACGTTTTTCGCCGGGCGAGCGCTACGGGCGGGTGTATCAGATCAATTACCTGCGCTGCATCGGCTGCGGGTTCTGCATCGAAGCTTGCCCTACGCGGGCGCTGACGATGATCAACGACTACGAAATGGCCGACGACAACCGTGCCGACCTGATCTACGGTAAGGACCAGCTGCTGGCGCCACTGCAGCCTGGCATGGCGGCCCCACCGCACCCGATGGCGCCTGGCAGCACCGACAGGGACTACTACCTCGGCAACATCGCCGCGGCGAACCGGGAAGCCCGGTGACCACGTTGTTGGCCGCGGACGCGCTGACCGTAGCTCCACCAGCAAAGTGGTGCTGCTCTGGGTGTTCGGCGTCGTCGGTGATCGGTGCGCTGGGAATGGTGGTGGCGTCCACGGCGGTGTAGTCGGCGACAGTCCGGCAAGGACCGGCACCAGCTTCCGCCGTTACCGGCTATGGGCACGAATGCTGCGGGCGATGCGCGCAATCTCACAAGGCGGCGACCTGCGCATAGGCATCTACTGTTCGCGGGCATCCAGGGTGAGCACGTGGGGGTGGGGTTCCGGCGCTGGCGGTGAGCAGTGTGTGGGGTTGCGGTAACCCGATTTGTTGTTCGTGCTGCCGGGGCGGCACGGTGATCAGGTCAGTTGGTAGGCGACGGCCCTCCCGTCGTCTCTTCCCGGAGTGCTA
>NZ_UPHQ01000320.1 GCF_900566055.1 Mycobacterium innocens | reverse complement strand
ACAACATAGGCAACCCGCGGCGGCGCAACTGGTTTTCGGGGACGCGACAAGGTAGACAGGCACTCACGGGGCTCCGGCAGCGAGAGGGATGTGGTGTTCATCCGCTACCGCGAGCCCCGCCTCATCCGATTGCGCGACACACAATCGTTATCACATCGTTATCATCTGTCACTACAGTCACACGGGTTTGTGAACAGGCTCTCAGACCGTCGCCGACGCGATCACCCAGTACAAAGCCTCCCGGCTGCCCAAGGATCCCACGACACGCGCCATTCAGCCGCTGTTTGTTTCCGGCGCCCGCGCGCTGGTGCACTTCGCGGTGTCCGACGACGAGGTCTGGATGACCACGAAACTCGCCGGCGACACAACGCATTTCTTGCCGTTCAACCGGGGTGCCGAAGACGGCGGCGCCGGTAACCCGCTCAACCAGACGGGTGCGAAGTCCGCCTATTTGTGGGAGCGGGTTCTGCGGCGCGACGCCTGGCTGAACATCCTCTGCCGACTGATGTACATCAAGCACGAGTCGAGCACCGACCCGATCAGCGGCAAGACCACCAAGTCGTCGTCGCTGCGATTCCCGCGCTTTCACCAGGGGGAGGCCGTCACCGAACTCACCGCCGCGGTCACCGCTGAAGGCGTCGGAAAGCGTTACCTGATCCAGCATTAGGCGGGTTCGGGCAAGACTGACTCGATTGCCTGGACCGCGCACCGGATGGCGCGGCTGCAGGTTGACAACCAGAAGGTGTTCGACTCGGTCATCGTCGTGACCGACCGAAACGTGCTCGATGCCCAGCTGCAGGACGCAATCAAACAGATCGACAACGACCAGGGCATCGTCGTAGCCATCGACCGCGACGAAGCCGCGAAAGCCGGCGGCGAGGCAAAATCGAAATCCGGCCTGCTCGCCAATGCGCTGATCGGCGGCAAGCTGATCATCGTAGTCACCATTCAGATCTTCCCGTTCGCGATGAACGAGATCCGAAAGAACAAGGGGCTCAAGGGCAAGAGGTTCGCCGTCATCGCCGACGAAGCCCACTCGTCGCAGTCCGGACAGATCGCGAGCAAGTTGAAGTCCGTGCTGACCGCCGACGAACTCAAAGAGATCGAGGAGGGCGGTGAGATCGATATCGAGGCAGTGCTGGCGGCCGAAGCCACCGAGCGTGCCGAGTCGGCCAACATCTCCTACTTCGCGTTCACCGCCACCCCCAAAGCCAAGACGCTGGAACTGTTCGGCCGCAGGCCAACTCCCGGCGATAAACCAGTGCCGTTCCACGTCTACACGATGAAGCAGGCCATCGAGGAGGGCTACATCCTCGACGTGCTGACCGGGTTCCACTCGTTCAAGTTGGCGTTCCAGGTGGGGCAGAACGTCGCCCACGGGAACGAGGTGGCCCAAGCCACCAAGGAGGTCATGCGCTGGGTCAAGCTCAACCCGCAGACCATCGCGCAGAAGGCCGCGATCATCGTCGAGCACTTTCACGCGAACGTGGACGGGCTGCTCGACGGGCACGCCAAGGAGATGGTCGTCACCGACTCCCGCAAGGCGGCGGTGCGCTGCAAGCTCGCGATCGACTCATTCATCACCAAGAAGGGCTACGGATACGGCACCCTGGTCGCGTTCTCGGGCACGGTGCACGACCCGGAGTCCGGGCCGGAGGATTTCACCGAAGCCAGCATGAACCCGGGCGTGCATGACCTGCGTACCTCATTTCGCGGTGACCAGTACAAGGTGATGATCGTCGCCAACAAGTTCCAAACCGGATTCGACCAGCCGCTGCTGTGCGCGATGTACGTCGACAGAATCTTGTCCGGTGTTACTGCGGTGCAGACCCTCTCGCGGCTCAACCGCACTTACCGCACCCCTTCGGGCATCCAGAAAACCGCGTCGATGACGCAGGTCGTGGATTTCGTCAACGAGCCCGAAGAGATCCGCAAGGCGTTCGAGCCGTACTTCACCGACGCGTTCCTGGAAACCGACACCGACCCGAACCTGGTTCACGACCTGGCGGCGAAACTCGACACCGCCGGCATCTACACCGAAGGCGAGATCGACCAGTGCGCAGAGGTTTTCGTAAAAGCCAAAGGCCACAACGCGCTTAAGGCGGCGGTCGACCCCGGCAAAAAGCGGTTCGCCGAGCGCTACCAAGCCGCGCTCATTCACAACGGCGGCGAGGGCGATAAGGCGGCACTGGCCGAGCTGGACATGTTCCGCAAGGACGTCGGGTCCTTCGTGCGTCTCTATGACTTCATGTCACAGATCATCGACTACGGTGACCCGGGGCTGGAGAAGAAGCAAATCTATCTGCGCGAACTTGACCGGGTGATCCGGCCGGACAACTACACTGCCCCGATCGACCTGTCTGACGTAGTGCTCAAGCACGTCAAGCAAATCGACAGGGGCAGAATCGACATCGGCCTCGGTGGGCGGGTCGGACTGTCCGGAATCACCGCCGCCGGGTGTTGGCCGTCTCTTGGGATGACGACCACTGGGTAGGCATTCGTCATTGAGGCTGCCGATGCGGCGGTCGGTGTGCTGGCGGGGTTGATCTGGTTCGTGTGCACCATCAGTGTGACGAGGAACTGATGGGTGCGCGACAACCCGCTGAAGTCTTGGCTCGGCTTGCGGGGTGCCGCGCTGTAGTGCTTGGAGGCACTGGTGGTGACGGTAGAGGCTGATCCTGTCCGCGTCGAGTCGCGGTTGGCAGGTGGGGGGATCGGATGCCCGACGTGCCGCGACGGTGTGTTGGGTGGGTGGGGGTATGCCCGTGTCCGCCAGATCGAGGGAATCGGCGATTCATTGCGGCCGCGGCGTGGGCGTTGTCGATCCTGCGCGGTCGCGCATGTGTTGTTGCCGGTGACGGTGTTGTTGCGTAGAGCTTATGCGGCGGAACGGATTTGGATTGCGGTGAGTGCCCGCGCTACGGGCGCTGGGCATCGCCGGATCGGCGCCAGCCTGCAGGTGCCGGCGGCGACAGTACGGGGCTGGCTGCGCCGCGCTGGGTCACGGCTTGAAGCGCTTCGAGTCTCAAGCGATCGGGTTGTTCCGCTATCAGCTGATCTGTCCGGCCCTGGATGAGGGGCTATCGAGCAAGCAGCGCGGCAAGCTGGTGCGCGAGATCGCCGCCGCTACCCACACCGACCCGTTCGGCAACCAGACCCGGGTCTCGCGCGAGACGCTGGACCGCTGGATCCGCCGCTACCGCGCCGGCGGGTTTGAGGCGCTGGTACCGGCCCCGCGGCGGCTGGCCGCGCGCACCGACGCCCAGGTGCTGGAGCTGGCAGCCTCGCTCAAGCGAGAAAATCCGGCCCGCACCGTGGCGCAGGTGGCCCGCATCTTGCGCACCGCGACCGGGTGGACGCCCTCAGAGTCGACCCTGCTGCGTCATTTCCACCGACTGGAGTTGACGGGCCTGGATGCTGGTGAGGCCCCGGCGGTGTTCGGCCGGTTCGAGGCCGCCGACCCCAACGAGCTTTGGGTTGGCGACGCCCTGCACGGGCCGCGGGTCGGCGACCGCAAAACGTACCTTTTCGCCTTCCTTGACGATCACTCCCGGCTGGCGGTCGGCTACCGGTTCGGCTTCGCCGAAGACACGGTGCGGCTGGACCACAGCATCGTCGACGAAAAGGCAGCACGCATCGCCGTCACCGAAACCGCCAGGGACTGAACCCAGTCCGCATCAACCCGACCACCACCGCGTCAGCCCGGCGACAACGCCGTCAACACGCCCACAACGGCCCCGCTCAACATGCCCAGCGGGGCCGTTCTCCTTCACGGATCACTTCAATCCCAATGACGCCATCATCGTCATCCTGAGTGACGCTCAACAGCCGGGTCCGGTGAGAAGCGCGACCCGAAGATGGTCGCCTTCCAGCAGGTGCTCGACCGGCTCAACGACCTGTTCGGGTCGGAAGACTTCACCGAGTCGCAGAAGGTATCGTTCCTCGAAGCACTGCTGCAGACGCTGCTCGAGGATGCTGCGCTGGTGCAGCAGGCGAAGGTAAATTCCGCCAAGCAGTTCGTGGAGTCCCCGGACTTCGATGGCGTGCGAAGGTACCCCCGCAACCTGATGCTGTATTTTCATTGGGCCTCAATAGTTCACGCGATTCGGTGCTGAGGTGTGTCGTGAACGTGAAAGGTGCACTGCCTCAACGATAATCGATGTTTGCTAGCGTTCGAGAATCGATCAAGGAGTGCACCTATCAGATGCAGGC
>NZ_UPHQ01000322.1 GCF_900566055.1 Mycobacterium innocens | reverse complement strand
AGACGACGCCCTGATCCTGCAACTCGCCGGGCTCAAATAGTTATCCCGAGGAATCAGTACTACAGACGGCTTCGACCTGCATCAACGCCGGACACTCGGGATAACCAAATCCTCGGGATAGTCGCGAGGCCGCCTCACCCTGGCCGGGATGATGACGGTGCCGTAATGCTCGGCCATGCGCGCATACGCCGCGTTCAGCGCCGGCTCGTAACGGTCGGCCCTCGACACACCGGTACGCAGATTATCGGGCACGAGCAGCCGTGCCACGCCCCCGAACGCTTCGAACGCGTGCACATGCGCATCGATCCACGACACAAGCGTCATATCGGTGAAGGCCTCCACGTACGCATACGCCGAGTACGACAGGGCGGCGACGAACAGCCACGCCTCGACAGGCTCACCGGTGACCGGGTCGGCGAAGACCATCGAGTCACCGGCCCAATCGACCTCGATCGATTCGCCCGGATCACGCTGGATGCGCATCGACGCGCCCGTCGCCTTCACCCAGCGGCGGTACTGTTCGTTGAAGAACGAATACTGATACGGCACCTCGCCGGTCTCCCGGCACTTCGCCACGTACTCGTTCCACAGCAGTAACAACGTCACCGACGGGCGGGCCAGCTCACGGTGCACATGCTCGAAATCCGGTGCAGCCCGACCAGAGTCGGGCTTGGTCGGCTCGGGCAACAGCAGGTGGCGGACCTCGAACGCCTCGAGGTCCGCCACCTGCCCGAAACCCACCCCAGCCGTGTTCGCCGCGGCGAACACCGCCGCTACCGTGTTCCGCGAACAGCCCAGCGCGTCGGCGATGCCGCGTTGGGACACACCCTCGGCGCGAAGCCGAAGGATTTGTTTGTAGTCGACCATGAAAGGCGACTCCTTTCGTCACGCCCATGCCCCAATGGCACGGACCCGACGAAGGTCCCACGCAACAAGATCGGGAACGGCGCCACGGCTCAACCGGCAGCGTCACGGTGGCCCAGTCCCAACCGGAACAGTGGCTCACCCCGCAACGGAACAGTGGCCCTAAGCCAGCGCAATATCCAACAACCTTCGCTTCCTCGCGGGCTTCCGCAATCCGAGCGGTTTCGACGACCAGCTTGTGGAATCGATCCGTCGACACAAACTCGTCGGCCGCACTTTGGGCGAGGCCTTGAGCCTCGACTTCGGTAGGCCACCTGCGCTGGTGCGTTCCGCAGTCTTCCACGTGATCTGGAACCAGTACTTCATCATCAACTTGGCCGAGCCATTGACCCGATCGGCCATCCTGATGAAAGGACCGAGACCGTGAGCAGTTCTGCGCTGCGCCTTGGTGTGGGGACACGGGTGATCTACGACGGCGAACTCTTTGAGGTCGCCGAACTGCATGCGGGACGGTCGGGAACTGAAACCGTGCTGCGATCATGCCAAGGACGAGGCAAAATCGTACGACTGACACTGCAAGAGCTGTTGACGAGCCAACGCGCGAGCCTTATCGCGGACACACCCGGAGTCAGCGCCGACGATCCTGGGGATCCCGCCGACGTCGTCTTATCGGCGATGCCGGAAACCGAAAGAGCGGTTGTGGTCGAGCGGGCCGCACACATTCGCGAGGTACTGACTGGATACCGTTGCGGAGCGGTCGAATTGGCGACACCCGATGAGCCGCGACCGCCGTATGACCCCCGGAACACGCTCACCGCACGCTACGAAGCGAAAGCGGCGGAACTCGGCGTGAGCCTGCGTACCGTGACGCAGTGGGTCGCCGACTTCCGTCAGCACGGTGAGGCCGGTCTGGCTCGCAGCGCTGTCAGCCGTCAGAAGCCGCTGGGTCTTGTCGATGAGCGCTGGGTGCAAGCCGCGCTTGAGGTCATGGTCGAGCACACTGAACAGTCCCGTCCGTCGCGATCAATGGTGATTGATCGGGCTAATGCTCGAGTCATTGCCCGCTACGGTCCAGACGTAGTAAAGGTGCCGAGCCGCGCTACCGCATATCGAATCCTTGAACAATTGGAAAAGCAACATCCGACTTTCCGGTTGAGCACCAAACGTAACCGCGATATCGCCGAGCGGCCGAATGGGGTGTACGGCAAGCTGCGCCCGACAAGGCCGGGTGAATACCTGTTGATGGATACCACGCGGTTGGACGTGTTCGCGCTGGACCCGGTCACGTTGCAGTGGGTGCAAGCCGAGTTAACGATCGGGATGGACTGGTACACAAGATGTGTCACCGGGATTCGTCTTACACCGGTATCAACCAAATCCGTGGACGCCGCAGCAGTGCTGTATCAGGCGTATCGGCTCCAGCTGGCAGGCAAGGACTGGCCAGCGCACGCCATCTGGCCTGCCCACGGCATACCGAGATCGGTACTGATCGACACCGACGCGATCGAAGGCCCGTTGACTGGTGCGGCGGGGCCGGCGATCGTGCCGGAAACCCTTGTGATTGATCACGGCAAGATTTATGTGTCTGAGCATTTGACGAGTGTGTGTGCGCGGATGGGGATTTCGATCCAGCCGGCGCGGTTGCGGACGGGTCGGGATAAGGGTCCGGTGGAGCGGTTCTTCCGGACTATCCGCGAAGACCTATTGCAAGCATTGCCGGGATACAAAGGCCCCGATGTGCATTCCCGCGGCCTGGACCCGGAGTCGGAGGCGTTCTTCTACTTGGATGAGTTGGAGGCGATCATCGTCGAATGGGTGGCCGTGGTTTATCACCATCGGCCACACGACAGTTTGGTGGACCCGCATGTTCCGGGTCTCAAGCTGTCGCCGGCGATGATGTTTGAGCACGGTGTGGCTCGGGCCGGCTACATCGAGGCTCCTCGTGACCTCGATCTTGCCTACGAGTTTTTGAAGACCGAGTGGCGCACCATCCAGCACTACGGTGTCGATTTGGGTGGTCGCCGCTACAACGGCGAAGCGCTCAACTCGTACCGCAATATGACCAGTCCATATACCGGGAAGGCGAAGGGCCGCTGGCCTATTCGCTATGACCCTGATGACATCACCGGGGTGTATTTCCGTGATCCGGACACCCGCGAGTGGCATAAGTTGATGTGGGAGCACGCGGCATCGATGGACATGCCGCTCAGTGAGGACGCGCTGCAATTCGCCCGTAAGCTCGCGGCCTCGAAATACACCTACCCCGATGATCGGCTCGCGGTCGCTGACTTATTGGAGCGATGGAAGCTGGGGCTGGGTTCAACGTTGGCCGAGCGCCGCATCGCGTTGCGACTCTCACGAGAAGCTGTCCTATTGGACGAGACGCAGACGCGAGACGAGGTCGTCGCGTTGCCGTCGGTTGCCCGCGTTCTAGGTCTAGGCACAGCGAAACCACCAAGTGTCGAGGAGGAAGAGATCGAGGTGATCGAGGAACCCGATTCTGAGACCGGTGATGACGACTCTGAAGACGAACTCGATGCCACCCGTGGAGAGGATTTCTATGCCGACGCCCTGGAAGACGCGTGACGGCCAAACGGGTAGCACAGCAAGAACCGGACATCCGCTTGGACAACCTCACCCTCGCCAGGAAGGAGGGCTGGCAGCGGTTCGTCAACACCCCTACCCGTATCCCGCTAGAGCTGTTGACGCGCAACCAACTCGAGGCGCTGCCCGAGAAGGCGTTTGACGAATACAACCGGGAGCGCCGGGAGTGGCACGCCAACCTTGGCCCGATTAAGACACCGCAGTTGGCCGCGTTGCATGAGGATCTGTGGGACATCGTCGACAGTAATGTCCAGGATGGCGACAAACCTAAAGGTGCGGTGGCGATCGATGCTTTTCCTGGGCTCGGTAAGATGTTGACCGGCATTCACGATGAGGATGATGGCGGCGTTGATCGTGAGGATGTGCGGGTGTGAAACGACCCCGCCGGTGGATGTCCGGCGGGGTCGGTGGTGTTCGGGGTGTCGGTGTGGTGTTCAGTCCGCCGTGACTTCGGCAACAGCGGTGCGGGTGGAGGATTCGTCGACGATGGCCTTGTCGGCGGCGAACGCGGCGACGAGGGCTTGTAGC
>NZ_UPHQ01000325.1 GCF_900566055.1 Mycobacterium innocens | reverse complement strand
CGAGCCAACGCACAAACGAAGGGACCACCGACGCGACGCGCCGGTGGTCCCATAACTGGCAATCCAGGTGGTCCCATCCTCCTGGCAAAATCAGGTCAAACTGGTCCCAAGCTCATGGCAAACGACAAATACTACTATCGGCATGTCTTCGCGACGAAAGCGGAACTTGTTGCAGCAGTTGACAAATGGATGAATTATTACAATAATCAGAGGCGTCATTCGGCGATTGGAATGCTCAGTCCCATCTCCTACGAACAATCACTCAACGCAGCCGCGCAAGCTGCGTAACCCCTGTCCACTTTCCGGGGGGAACCTCACACGTCGACACCAACCTGTCGCGGCGCGCCATGGATTCGGCGTTCAAGGAGTTGATGCCGTGAGTTGGCTGACGCGTTGAGGGGAGATGTGCATGAGGGTTGCGATGTCACGCACAGGTATGCCCGCCTTGGTGAGTGCTCTGGCACAGTCTTCGGACGCGTTTTTTGCGCGGCGGCTTGCCTCTTCGGCTTGGTGGCGGATCTCTTCGACGTGAGCGGCTTGGGCCAAGATGTCACCTACGCCGGGTAGCACGATGCCAGCCACTTCCACCTCAACCTCGGCAAGTGGTGTGCCAGTGCTGATGGCGATGAGGCTGCGTGCCATCTCGTTGATCTCGTCGATTCGACGGGCTTGGGTGAGGGCATCGAGTTCGGGGATATGAATCATCCACCAGCGGCCTTCGCGAGTGATCTCGGCCTTGTAATGGCGGGTCATAGCGTCCTCTCCTGGCTTTCGGTGATGGCGTTGTTGATTTTGCGGACGACGCCGGGGCTGATCGTGCGGTGGCTGTCGGGGACTGCTACCCACACACCTGACGGGTGCGTCCATTTCGAGTGGCAGCCATCAGTGCTGGTCCGGGTAAATCCCGCGTCCCTGAGTCGTTTGGTGATCTTCCGGGTAGGTTCCTCATTGACCATAAGCATAGTCTAGTCGACTAGATAGTTTCTAGTTAAGTGGGGTAGACAAAAGACGGCGAAGACGTGAGCTTGGTCAGTCCAGTAGACG
Source organism: Mycobacterium innocens (assembly GCF_900566055.1). Taxonomy (GTDB): domain Bacteria; phylum Actinomycetota; class Actinomycetes; order Mycobacteriales; family Mycobacteriaceae; genus Mycobacterium; species Mycobacterium innocens. Next base: position 2,357 of record NZ_UPHQ01000325.1, on the reverse strand, counting down.
CCAAGATCCACAGCCGCTGGTCATAAACACAAGCCGGAATCCGTGGCCCTCGCCTGTGATTGAAGACGTGTCGCCGAGCGGCTGGATACTCACACGCGTAGGCGTGTTAGGGCCAACCTCGCCGCTATCGAAAACCCGACCAGCGGTGTATCTGTTTACCGCGCGGACGGACCACTCACATATCCCAGCCCCGCCCGTGGATTGCCAAACTCCCCAGTCCTTTCCGTCAATCCCGCCCATGCTGTATGTGCCATCGCCGGGCATCGTTTGATACTGCGATATCGACGAAGGTGTTACGGAAGTTGAGGTCGGCATATCCGTGCTGGCGCCTGGCTTGTCGCCCGATGACGAGCACATCGAGATGGTTATCCAAATTACCAGCGCCCAAAACACCAGTCCAGCAACGGCTTTCATGAGATTCAACGTATCTAGAGCAGAATTGGAGCGCGGAGTCAAATCCTCGGAATCGTCAGACGACTGTTCGACAGACCACGCCAGCTCGGCAGCCTCAGTGGGTGGGTAATCCGGCACGATTACCGTGTCATCATCGGCCGCTGGCCCGGCAGTGGTGTCGTCAACAGCAGCCGAGTCGTCCTCAGCCATAAACGCCACTGTAGCGCTGTGATGCACTAGCTGGCTGTAGGTCGTGTCAAGTCATAGGTGGTGCGTGCATTGTCGCCGGTGGTTGCTGGCGTTAGAAGACCTGGCCGGAGTGCGCGGTGTGCTGTGAGGAGTGCCGAGTTCCAACACGCCCGATATCAACCATCGGCGTGAACTGCGTCAACGGCTGGATCGTCAGAGCTTCGACGACTGTTCGCCAGAGCTGCTACGCGCTCTCGTCGCCGTGTTCGACCTCGCCAGCCAGATGCCACCTGTCGAACTCGTCCGCGGGCTTCGCGTCGTGCGGTGACGCTTCAGGGATCGTCGCACCCAGAAGGCGCCGCAGCTCCGTTAATTCCACGCTAGTGTCCCGCGCCATAACTTCGTTATATAATTGTAACTTGCGGCTGCAGCGCGGTTACTGCGCGAATAGTGTTGCCATGAAGCATAATTGGATGCGTGGCGAAGCGCGGACGGCCGAGGGCGGAGCTGGTGCTGACCGACGCGGAGCGCGACCAGTTGGTTCGGTGGTCACGGCGGGCGAAGTCGTCGCAGGCGTTGGCGTTGCGGTCGCGGATCATCCTGGCCTGCGGCGAGGGTTTGTCCAACAAGGCGGTGGCCGTGAAATTGGGGGTGTCGCAGCCCACGGTGGGCAAATGGCGTGCCCGGTTCGTGGACAAGCGGCTCGATGGGCTGATCGATGAGCCGCGTACCGGTCGCCCGCCGTCGATCCTGTTGGACAAGGTCGAAGAGTTGATCGTGACGACGCTGGAGCAGAAGCCGGCCGACGCGACACACTGGTCGCGGACCTCGATGGCAAAACGTAGCGGCCTGTCACCCTCGACGATCGGGCGGATCTGGCGCAAGTTCGAGCTGAAACCGCATCTGAGCGACGGGTTCAAACTATCCACCGATCCACAGTTCGTCGCCAAGGTCGTCGATGTTGTCGGCCTCTACCACAATCCGCCGGAGAAGGCCGTCGTACTGTGCGTCGACGAAAAGAGCCAGGTCCAGGCGTTGGATCGTTCCCAACCAGTGCTGGCGATGATGCCGGGCATGCCCGAGCGACGGACCCACGACTACGCCCGTCACGGCGTCGTCGACCTGTTCGCGGCGTTCAACATCGCCGACGGCACCGTGATTTCCCAACTCCACCCCCAACATCGGGCGGTCGAGTTCAAGAAATTTCTGGTCGCGATCGACAAGACCGTACCCGCCGAACTCGACGTGCACCTGGTCTGCGACAACCTGTCGACCCACAAGACACCCTCGGTCAACGACTGGCTCGCCAAACATCCCCGCTTCCACATGCATTTCACCCCGACCGGCTCCTCCTGGCTCAACCAGGTCGAGCGCTGGTTCGGGTTCCTCACCGACCAGCTCCTGCGACGTGGCGTCCACAAAAGCGTTGCGGCACTGAAGAAAGACATCAACAATTGGATCAAGAACTGGAACTGCGACCCGCAGCCGTTCGTCTGGAAAAAGACCGCCGAAGAGATCCTCGACTCACTCGCCAAATATATTCAACGAATTTCCGGCGGGGAACACTAGCCTCGATCTTTCATGTAATTGAGTGGCATCGAGTGTCGTTAACGTGAAAGGCGCGCTGCCACAAGGATAATCGGACTTACCACAGCACCGATGATCCGAGATGGAGCGCACCTAACAGATGCAGACTAGCAACGATTGGTCGAAGAATCTCCGTATCGAGGTGCGTGGCGATGATGTCGTCGGGCACGCCGGGAACGTGATCCCGC
>NZ_UPHQ01000326.1 GCF_900566055.1 Mycobacterium innocens | reverse complement strand
TAGCACTCCGGGAAGAGACGACGGGAGGGCCGTCGCCTACCACTGACCTGATCACCGTGCCGCCCCGGCAGCACGAACAACAAATCGGGTTACCGCAACCCCACACACTGCTCACCGCCAGCGCCGGAACCCCACCCCCACGTGCTCACCCTGGATGCCCGCGAACAACACAGGGCCGGCGCCGCTCTCAAACCGTTGCCCGGAGGGCGATGGGTCATGCGGGGATCACGGTGACCGCCGACACCTACGCCGACGAGCAATTCGACGGCATTGCCGTGCGTCTGACTCGCTGGTTGACCTTCCGTCAGACAGCAACCAGGTCGCGTGGCCCCATATCAGGGTCCCGGAAAGGTTGGTGCGCGGCTCTGTGACCTCGGGATTTATCACCGTGTGATCGGCGTGGCTGCTGTGACGGGTGTGACCAACGGGCTTGGATGCAGGTTGCGAAGCCAACCATCCGAACCCGAGGTCACACCCGCGTGCCATCTTCCCCGACCCCGCCCGCCGATACGAACCTGACGCGCCACGAACGACTGTTGGAAGCCCTGCAGGCAGTGCCCGACCCACGCGACCGGCGCGGGGTGCGCTACTCGTTGGCCGGGGTGCTTGCACTGGCAGTCACCGCCACCGTGGCCGGGTGCCGCTCGTTCGCGGCGATCGGTCAGTGGGCCACCGAGACCGCAGCCGACAAGCTGGCCTCGTTCGGACTCACCAGCGGTAGCGCCCCGGACGAGTCGACGTTGAGGAAACTGTTCGCCCGCATCGATGCCGACGCCCTCGACCGGGCCCTGGGTGCGTGGATGTGGACGCGAACCTTCACCGTCGATCAGCGCCGCGTGATCGCCCTGGACGGCAAGACGATCCGAGGTGCGCGCACCCGGTCCGACGGTAAGGCACCGCACCTGGTCGCCGCATTCGACCACGGTACCGGTGCCGTGCTCGGCCAGGTGGCAGTCGATGCGAAGAGCAACGAAATACCCGCTGCCCGAACACTGTTGGGACACCTCGACCTCGACGGCGCGGTGGTGACCCTCGATGCGATGCACACACAGACCGACACCGCCACAGCCATCACCGGCGCAGGCGGCGACTACGTGTTCACGGTGAAGGCGAACATGCCCACCCTGCACCAGAAGCTGAAGAAGCTGCCATGGAAGGACATGCCCGCCTGCACGGCGAAAACCGCTGACCGTAGCCGGCGGGTCACCCGCACAATCAAGGTCGCCGACGTTCCCGACTGGATCGACTTTCCCGGCGCAGCCCAAGTCGCCCAACTCCGCCGCACCGTCACCGACAAAGGAACCAAAACCGTCGAGGTCGTCTACCTGATCACCTCCGCAAGCCACAAGGACGCGCCGCCGCAGCGACTCGCCGCCTGGGTACAAGGCCACTGGGGCATAGAAGTGCGACGTGAAGTCGCACTGGTTGAGAGGATCAACCGATTGGAGGACCGTATGCGCGGTGGTTGATCTCGGGTGAGTGCTCGACACTCGTCTCCGCTCCTGGCATGCGTCGCTGGTAACGGCGGGGTGTGAAGCCCGGAAGAAAGCCCAAGGATCGGTGCTCCATCCATCGGTTACAGGCAAGGGGAAGGCCGGAAAGGGCGAACGCAAGTGAACCTCTGTAAGCCTCGTTACCCAGAACCGCGATAGATGGGACGTGGGAACGTGGAACAGGACCCGCCGCTGGGATGCGGCAGTGGTGGCCGAAGTTTCGATGTCGGTCACGTGAGCACCACGGTCCCGGGGTATAGGAGGCGCCCGACACCGGCCGTATCTAGCCAGTGCGGAACATGGGAACCCCGTTGCGGTCCAGCGGAATTGACCAGCTGCTGGTAGGCCGATCCGTGAGGGCGGCACAAATCCAGACGGGAACAGGATGGCCCGAGAAGCCAACGGCGGCAGCCGAAAGGCAACAGGAAAACGGGCGTCAGATGACTACTCCTTCAGGTGGTCGACGCTTGTATAACTGGCCGCATACCAGGTGCATGTGCGCCTGGCCTCGAATACGGGGGCTGACGCGGGCCGGGTGGCTTCGTGAACGAAAACGCGGAAGGAACCGCTAGCACCGATGGGCAAGTTAGACGTCACCGCACAGCCAACCGTGGTCGTAGCCGATATCGGCGTCGACGCGGCGGGCCGAGTGGCGATGAACGGACCAATAGGCTCGCTGGACTGGGATCGCATCAATTGGTGTGACGAGGAACAGCGGGTACAGCGGTTACGGCAGCGTATCTTCACGGCGAGTAAGGCAGGCGACCTCAAACGGGTTCGCAATCTGCAGAAACTCATGTTGCGCAGTCGCGCTAACACGCTGGTCAGCGTGCGGCGTGTCACCGAGCGCAACGCGGGCCGTCACACCCCAGGCGTGGACGGGCAGGTCGCCACGACCAGCCCACAACGATCCGCTCTGGCTATGGAATTGCATAGTCGGGTTGGGACCGGTCACGCGCTGCCGGTGCGACGGGTGTATGTACCGAAGAAAGACGGAAAACGTCGACCTCTCGGTATTCCTGTTATCGCCGATCGCGCCCAGCAACAGCGGGTGCGTAACGCGTTGGAACCGGAATGGGAGGCGCGGCTAGACCGCAAACAGTATGGGTTTCGGCCGGGACGTGGATGCCACGACGCGATCGAGATGATCCACCTCGCTCTAGCTGTGCGAAATGCCAAGCGGGACTGGGTACTTGACGCCGACTTGAAATCCGCGTTCGACAAAATCGACCATACCTTGCTTCTGGAGCGGATCGGGATGTTCCCGGGCCGTGATCAGATCGCGGAATGGCTCACCGCTGGTGTGGTCGATGCGGGCCGGTACGCACCGACCGAGGAGGGAACCCCCCAAGGCGGGTGCATATCTCCGTTACTCTTGAACATCGCGTTACAAGGTCTGGAACACGCGGCCGGAGTCGAATATGACTACCGGGGCAACGTGAAAGGTGGGCGACCGACCGTTGTGACCTACGCCGATGATTTTGTCGCACTGAGGTGTTTCTGACTTTGCGATAGAGATTCGCGTTTGATCAGACAACATCGTCGGGGTCCTGGATGGGTTCAGTGTGCCTTTGCTGGCGGTGCCAGGCAAGGCGGCGTTTGTGGGCTTGTTCGAGT
>NZ_UPHQ01000328.1 GCF_900566055.1 Mycobacterium innocens | reverse complement strand
AACCTGCAAAACGCCATCAGATACGCCCAGCACACCGCCGCCGAACTCGACACCGCACACCAACACGCAGCGCACCTCGCTGCCGCCGAACCAGCACACCAACTATCAAGCCCCAACACCAAACGCCCGGGGCCAAAATTCATGCAGATCAGTGGGGCCAAACCACTTGACGAAACGCACGCAACACCTGTGCCGGAGCTCCGCGTGCTAGTCGAGATGGCATCTGCTTCGACTTGGAAGGCCCGATGCAGCCGGTCGATGATCTCGGGTGTGCGGTTGTCGGCGAGCAGGGCGCAGTGCCTGACCAACGAACGCCACCTTGCTAACCTATGAACTAACCAGGTTATATATTTTCTGCTCGAAGAGGAGCGGCGATACCCACATCGCAGGCGGCACAGGTGGGATCGTCAACACGAATCGCCGAGTGTCTGATGGACCTTCGGAAGGGATGAGAATGTCCGAACAGTTCATGATCATCGACGCCTGGGTACAGCCGTGGCCCGCCGAGATCACCAGCTACATACCGGCGCGGAACTCTGGCATGTTGGACCGCTTCTCGCACGGCAACAGGGTGCTCGCTGGAATCACGCTGGAGGAGATGGTTGCGGAGATGGACGCCGCCGGCATCGATCACGCTCTGTGCTCAGCGGGCCCGTTGGTTCCCAACAACCTTGTGGAGGAAGCGGTCGGCCGATATCCCGATCGATTCACCGGGATCGCCTCGGTCGACCCATGGTCCCCGGACGGCGTCATGCCCGCGGTCCGGGAATTGCGCCGGCTGGTGCGCGACAAGGGGTTCAGGGGCCTCAAACTGGAGCCGTTCATTCAGGACAAGGTGCCCACAGAGGCGCAGTGGTACCCGCTTTACTCAGAAAGTGTCGAGTTGGATATCATGCTGCAGATTCAAGTCGGCGGGACCGGACCCGCCACTTACCCATCCGAGACCGGACGACCGTGCTACGTCGACAGGATCGCTATCGACTTCCCCGAACTGCGAATTGTCGCCGGCCACATCGGCTGGCCGTGGACGGAGGAGATGATTGCCGTCGCAGTCAAGCATCCCAATGTCTGGATCGACACAAGCGCGCATCTGCCCAGGTACTACCCTGCCGCCTTTGTGCACTTCCTCAAGACTTTCGGACGCCGCAAGTGCATATGGGCCAGCGACTGGCCGATCCAGGAATTCGCGCCATCTCTGAAGGGCGTAGACGAGCTCGGCCTCTCCACGGAGGGTCGCAAGCTGTTTTTGCACGACAACGCGGTCGAAGCCTTCCGTCTAGACCGCTGATCGCAGCACGACGATTGTTCGCGCCATCCCATGTGTTACCGTGATATATATAACCAGGTTAAATAATTAGGAAGCAGATGCCCGTCATGCGCCGTGAGCCGGACGTGCGTTCCGACGTCTGCCTGCACGCATGCCCTCGGACGCTAACCCCGGTCACCGACCTGAAGTCGCTACAGCGAAGAGTGCAGCAGGGTGGTGCTGCCGCCACAGCCGAGCTCCACCAGGCCCACGTCGGGTTCGCCGTCCGCGAGCGCCTCACGCTGCTACTCGAGTGGCGCGGCGGCTTCTGTGAGCTGTATCGGTTCGCGGGGTCGGGAAGCGGCGATCCGCGCGGCGGCGGACTCGTCATGGGCATCGGTGGAGATGTGCGGGAAACAGCTGATCGTCGTCGCCAAGGGTCCGACCGTTCGACGCGCGTCTTTGTCCCCGATCGCGATCGTGAAGACCGTGCCCGCATCTGGCTTGCTCGCCAGGTGATTGCGCGCCTGCCGGGAATAGAGGCCCTGAGGGGCGGCCCACCACCGTTGAACTGGACTACACGGTGCTTTCGATACTCGCGGCTCCATGGGTGGCCGCGCCGACGAAGTGATGCTGTGCGTGCTCTCGCGACCTCGTCGATGGAACGTTCGTCAATCAAACGCAAGGAGTTGTGAACATCATGACTGCAACATCCACGGCTTCCGCCGCAGCCGAAGCCGTCGAGCGCGTGCTGCTCGAGAAGGATCCGGAAGCCCACATCGCCCGGATCACCCTCAATAACCCGGCCAAGAAGAATGCCGTCACTCCTGAAGACTGTGCGCGCCTGGGGGAGCTTCTGGACGACGTCGCCGAGGACGACGCCATCAAGGTGGTCATCCTGCGCGGTACGGGCGGCATCTTCACGACCGGCGCTGACCTGTCCCGGGCCTACGGCTGGTACGACACACCGGGCGACAAACGCCGGCCGAGCCAACGGCGGCGGTTGCGTGTCGACCGCCGCACGCAGCGAATGTTCCACGAGCTCAACGGCTTTCCTAAAGTGACCATCGCCCAGGTCGAGTCATTCGCGTTGGGCGCCGGGCTCGAGTGGGCGCTGGGCGCCGACCTCGCGGTCGTCTCGCGTCAGGCCAAGCTGGGCATGCCTGCGGCCCGATTCCTTGGTCCGGTGCTGGGTAACATCGCCCTGTTCCTCTATCGCCTGGGACCCGTGCTGACACGCGACCTACTCCTGACCGGGCGGATGGTTGAGGGCGCCGAGTTCGAGTCCCCACGGGTGTTCGCCCGGTTCGCTGAGGAGGCCGACGTCGCGGCCGTCACCGAAGAACTCGCCGCCCAGGTGGCGAAGATGCCTGCTGACGGGCTCACCATCGCGAAGGAGGCCTACCGGCTGGTCGAGGCCAGCTCAGCGCTCGGGCTGGAGGAGACCACGGCCTACCTCTTCCATAGTTTCGCCACTAACCTGCGCTTCGAGCCGGACGAGTTCAACTTCGTCAAGGAACGCGCCAAGGCCGGTACCTCGGCGGCGTTCAAGAAGCGCGACGAGCACTACGAAAACGGAACGGGCTGATGACGGTACTGCCGCCGAACGTGCTTGTCGTCGGCGGCACCTGGGTATCGATCGGGCCGCGTACGTTCTCCGGCGTGCCGTTGCTCGCCGGACTGTTACGGTCGCCCGTGACCTTGAGTCAGGTTTGAGGTGTTTCTGACTTTGCGATAGAGATTCGCGTTTGATCAGACAACATCGTCGGGGTCCTGGATGGGTTCAGTGTGCCTTTGCTGGCGGTGCCAGGCAAGGCGGCGTTTGTGGGCTTGTTCGAGT
>NZ_UPHQ01000329.1 GCF_900566055.1 Mycobacterium innocens | reverse complement strand
GGTCACGGTGGCCTGTCGGGCGGCAGCGGCGGCAACGGGGGCAGCGCGGGATTATGGGGGACCGGCGGCGCCGGCGGCAGCGGCGGCGCCGGTGTCAACGGAAACAACGGAGTCAACCCGACGCAGAGCTACACGGGCTCGTCGACCGACGGCGTCGTCGGCTCATCCGGTGAACCAGGAGGCAATGGCGAGCCCGGCCATCCCGGACTGTCTGGGCAAGCCGGCGGCAACGGCGGAGCCGGCTACGGCACTGCCCGTGATCCCGAACAACTTCCGAATGCGGGCGGTAACGGCGGCACCGGGGGCGCCGGGGGCGACAATGCACCCGGCGGTAACGGCGGGGCTGGCGGCAACGGCAATCTCGAGGGCGGAAGAGGCGGTGACGGCGGTGTCGGTGGCGCCGGTGGGGCCGGCGGAAACGGCGGCAACGGCGGAGACGTCTTCTACAACCCTGAGTTGACGCCCGCAGGTGCCGGCGGCAATGGCGGGAACGGCGGAGCCGGAGCGCCCGGCGGAGCCGGTGGTAACGGCGGCCTCAACTTTTTCCTTGACCCCGAAACCGGCGCAATGCAAGGTCCCGGCGGTACGGGTGGCCGCGGTGGTGACGCCAACGGCCCGTTGAGCCCCGGCGGCAATGGCACCGCAGGCGGGCATGGTGGTGCCGGGGGTCGAGGCGGGCTGTTGTTCGGCGACGGCGGTGCCGGTGGTGCCGGCGGCCTCGGCGGTGCCGGTGGCATCGGAGCCGCGGGCGGCGCCGGTGGTGCTGGCGGTGTAGGCGGCCCCAATGGCGCCGGTGCTTACCTCGGCGGTGTCGGCGGTGACGGCGGTGATGGCGCTCGCGGTGGCGCCGGGGGAGCCGGCGGTAACGGTGGTGCCGGCGGTGCGGCTGGACCGCTCAGCCGCCCAGGTACGGCAGGGGCCGGTGGCCGTGGCGGCGCCGGCGGCGCCGGCGGCGCCGCCGGTGCGGGCGGCCCCGGCTACAACTCCACTTTCCCGTGGGGAAGCCCTTCGGGCCAACCGGGTAATCTCGGGTCGAAGGGCGCCGACGGCGCCAATGGACGTCCGGGTTAGGCACAAGCCGGTGTCCCGGTCTTAAACCCCTTTAAGTTCGACCAAACCTTTCTAGGAGCCGACCATGACAGGTTTCGCTATGTTGCCGCCAGAGATCAATTCGGTGCGGATGTTCGCCGGCGCCGGTTCTGCACCGATGATTCAGGCCGCGGTTGCTTGGGAGGGGCTGTCTGCGGAATTGGAGACAGCCGCCCAGTCATTTACCGCCGTGATGTCCGGGTTGGCCGGCCAAGCCTGGCAGGGGGCGGCGGCTGCGGCAATGGCGACCGCCGCGGCACCGTATCAGCGGTTCCTGAGCGCAGCCTCGGCGCAAGCTACGACGGCAGCCGGACAAGCCAAGTCCGTCGCCGAGGCGTTCGAGGCCGCCCGGGCGGCGACCATTCACCCCACGGCGGTGGCAGCCAATCGAAATGCGTTCGTGCAGTTGGTAGTAACGAACCTGCTAGGCCAAAACGCGCCCGCTATTGCGGCGGCTGAAAGCGTCTATGAACAGATGTGGACCCAAGACGTGGACGCCATGCTCGGATACCACTTCGGGGCCTCGGCGGCGGCGGCACAACTGATCTCCTTGCCCACCAACTTGCAGCAACTTTTGCAGGGTCTGCCTGACTTGGGCGTGGGCAACAAAGGCAACGCCAATGTCGGCAGCGGCAACACCGGAAGCGGCAACGTCGGCGAAGGCAACACAGGCACCTCCAACCTGGGCGGCGGCAACATCGGCAACAACAACATCGGCGACGGCAACCTCGGCAACAACAACTTCGGTTTCGGAAACTTGCGCAACGGCAACATCGGCTTCGGAAACATCGGCAGGATCGCCACGAACCCTGATCCGGGCCACAACGTGGGATTCGGTAACCGTGGTAATTACAACGTCGGCTTCGGCAACAATGGCGAGACGAACACCGGCGGCGGGAATGTCGGCAACGCCAACATTGGCGGCGGCAACACCGGCAACAATAATTTCGGATTCGGCAATACCGGCAACAACAACATCGGCATCGGGCTCACCGGGAACAACCAGGTGGGCATCAACCTGGCTGGGCTGCTGAACTCGGGCGCCGGCAACATTGGCTTCGGAAACTCCGGCACCAACAACATCGGCTTCTTCAATTCCGGTGACCACAACGTCGGTATCTTCAATACGGGCACCAATCCTCAGCCAGTTCAGCTGAACAGCATCGGTTTCGGGAACTCGGGTTACGGCAATATCGGCATCGGGAACGCGGGCTTGGTCAACACCGGATTCGGGAACGCAGGCATACTGAACACCGGCTTCGGGAATACCGGCAGCCATAACACCGGATTCGGTAATGCGGGATCGTTCAACACGGGTTTCTGGAACTCGGGTGACATCAACACCGGTAGCGGAAATTCAGGCGACGTAAACACCGGCTTCTGGAATTCGGGCGACGTCAATACTGGGTTCGGAGCGACCACCAACACCGGTCTGGTCAATTCGGGCTTCGGCAACACGGGCAGCTCGATGTCGGGCTTTGGAAACAGCGCAACCGGCCCCGGCGCTGCCAATATCTCGGGCTTCGGAAACACCGCCAGCGGTGGCACCATGTCAAACGGTCGCATGTCGGGTCTCGGAAATATCGGCGTCCCCCCCGTCCCGGGCATCTCCGTCAACAGCGGCTCAAGCTCGGGCTTATTCAACACGGGCACTGTCCTATCGGGACTGTTCAGCCTGCGTCGCCAGCTGCCGTAGCCGACATCATCGAGCGGACGGCAACAGGAATGGCTTCACACGCGGCTAATCTAACCGCAAGATCTTGTTCGCCGGGTGGCCCCGGGGGGTCTCACCCCGGGGCTCCCACAGAACGGAGCGTGACAGTCTCCCGTCACTCCGCTCTTCTCATCCAGTCCGTTTAGAACTCGGTCATCCACGCCCAGTGGGCGAACATGCCTGGTTGACGTTGCACCAGGTCTTTCCACCATCGCTGGGCCCTTTTGAACGACCTGAGCCGTTTGAACCTCCGTCGCGCCCATCGCACCAG
>NZ_UPHQ01000331.1 GCF_900566055.1 Mycobacterium innocens | reverse complement strand
AGGCTGATGCACCGCCTCGAACGACGCCCACCAGCCGAAGTCGAGGCCGAGTACTACGCTCAACAACAGATCGGGCAGCACACCGGTCACACGTAACGAGGTGTGCATGAAACCCGGGATGGTTCAGATTCTCCTCGTATAGCTGTGCGCAAATCTGGCGGGTGGCGCCGACGATGAACGCCTTACCGGGTGAAGAGATGAATTTGCGCATCTCGGCAGATCGCGCATCCCAATGGTTGACGATGTCCGCGGCCAGCGTTGCTAGCCGCTCGGGCGCGCCATAGATGGCGTTGATGACAGCGACCGACTTTTCGATTTGAGCGCGCTCCACATCGTCGAGTCCAAGCGTTGCCTCGTCGACGGCGTGGTCGAGGTCGTCTTCGCTGAAGTCCTTGGACCACCCGACTTTCGCTAGCCGAGGCTCGAAATACACTGGGACGGTGGCATTGTCAGCAACAGCGCGGGTGAGGTCGTAGACGTCGATATCGGGGCCGAAGACTTCGCGAGTGTTGCGGGCCACCTCCGAGATCGGCGTGCCGGTGAACGCGATGAAGATGGCGTTCGGTAGGGCGTCGCGGATGTGGCGGGCATAGCCGTCGAGGTCGTCGTAGTGGCTGCGGTGGGCCTCATCGACGACGACGATGATGTTGCGGCGGTCGGTGAGCAACGGGTGATCGGTGCCCGATGCGCGCTCCTCTTTGGTCAGGCCAAACTTCTGCAAGGTGGTGAAGTAGATGCCCCCAGTGGTTCGATTGGACAGCTCGTCGCGCAGCTCCGAGCGCTTGGTCATCTTCTTCGGCGATTCGTCAAGCAGCCGTGAGCGATTGAAGGTCTCGTACAGCTGGGTGTCGAGCTCCTTGCGGTCGGTGACGACGACGATGGCCGGGTTTTTCAGCTTGGGCTGGTTGGCGACCAGGTGCGCGTAAAGCTCCATCTCCATCGACTTGCCGGAGCCTTGCGTGTGCCAGACGACGCCGGCCTTGCCATTGCTTTCGGCGGCTTCCACCGTCTTCCACACGGCCTTGGTGACGGCAAAATACTGGTGCGGCTTGGCGATTCGCTTGACGAACCCGTCTGGTGCGGGGCCGTCGGGGTGGGAGCAGGTTGGTCAGGACCGCGCGGCCGATGCGGCCGACGAGGTCGGTGGGGTTGCCGGTGATGTTGATGGCGTTGACCAGCAGATTCTTGGCGGTTTCGAGCGCGGTGGTGAAGTTGGCCCGGTCCGGGTCGGTGCCGGGTCGGGATTCGACGGCGGTGACGATGGCGCGTCGCAGCGCCTGGTAGACGGTCAGCAGCGCCCACATTTCCTGTTCGAGTCCGGCCGGGTCGGTGGAGCGCAGCACGCGCCCGCCGGCCAGGGTGTGGTGCAGTGCCAGGTAGGCGATCTCGTGTTCCCAGCGTTCGTGGTAGAGGGCGACGAGTTGGCGGGCGGGATGGCGGCGGGGATCGGCCAGCGTGGTGGCCAGCCGGTAGTTCGCGGTGTATCGGGTGCCGTCGGCGCAGGTGACGGTGATGTCGGCGGTGATGATCCGTACCGCCAGCTCGCCGATGCGCGACAGGTGTGAGCCGTCGTCGAGCCGCGCGAGCACCGGCAGCCGGCGGGTGACGCGCAACCGGACCAGGAACTTCGCGCCGGTGCCGGCCACCTTGTGCAGCAACTGCCCGGCGTCGAAGCCGCGGTCGGCCAGCACCAGCATCTGGGAGTTCAACAGTCCCAGCAGCTTTCGCGCGTAGTCGGTCTCCCCGGTCGCGGGTGGGCCGAACACCGCGCCCAGCATCGCCCCGGTGCCGGTCTCGACCAGGGCCATCAGCTCGATCATCGGGTAGCCGGTGACGCCGAGCGCGGCCTTGAGCTTGCCCAGCCAGGACCGGTTGCGGTCGGTGTCGGGCACCTTGAACGACACGCAGCCGTCGAACGCCACGGTGCGGTAGCGGCCGAACCGCACGCCCGGGGTCGCCGGCAGCGCCACCGGCCCAGCCAGCACCTCGAACAACGCCCGCAACGGCGCCGCGCCGAGGCGGCGACGCAGATCCCGAAAGGCCTTGTCCGACGGCGATATCCGACCGGGCATGACGGCGGTGAGCTTGGCCCACACCTGGCGGTACCCCAACCCCGGAAACAGGCACATTGCCAGCACGAAGTACACCCCCACCCGCGACGGCAGATCGCGCAGCCGCCGCTGGACGGTCCGCGTCTCCGCCAGCACCGCATCGACCAGCTCGAACGGGATCTGCCAGGTCAGCTCGCCAACATGGCCGGCGGCGAACAGCGCGGCGCGTCGTGATGGTGCGGGCGTGGCAGAATCGGACACCGCGACTCCTTGGTGGAAGAAGTTGGATCTTCGTCGACCGCTTCTTCTACCAGGAGTCGCACCTATATCTCACGCAACACGCACAACTTCAACCACACACGCCCCGCGTGTCACCTTGACGACTCTGCCATGGGTGCGACCCCCGGGGCCACCCGGCGATCTAGATGAGTAATTCCCAACTGCGCGCGGAGTGTGCATCGGCTGCGCCGAGTGTGTACTGGCGGCGGCGACACGCCGAGCGGCGCCGCAGTGGTTGCACTCTCGGCGTGTCGGCTTGTGAAGGATGTGGTTGGAGGGCACCGATGGACAGTTATGAAGACAGACCTCGATGCCCTCCTGACCGAACTGTAT
>NZ_UPHQ01000332.1 GCF_900566055.1 Mycobacterium innocens | reverse complement strand
GTGGGCGGGGGTTGGGTTGGTGGGCGTGCCAGCGATCCTGGGCGCAGCGGTCGGCCGGCGTTGTCGGTGACGGTGAGGGCGTCAGCGGGTCCGGTGATGGTGATGAGGCCGCGGTGGTGGCTGCGGTGGTGATACGGGCAGAGCAGCACCAGATTGGCCAACTCGGTGGCACCACCGTCTTCCCAGTGCCGGAGGTGGTGGGCGTGCAGACCACGGGTAGCGCCGCACCCGGGAACCGCGCACGTGCGGTCGCGGTGCTCGAGGGCGCGGCGAAGCCGCCGGTTGATCACGCGGGTCGCCCGGCCGGAACCGATGAGCTGGCCATCACGTTCGAACCAAACTTCACCGGTGGCATCACAGCTCAGGTAGCGGCGTTCGGCATCGGACAGCAGCGGACCCAAATGCAGCGCCGCGGCGCGCTGGGCCACGTCGAGATGCACCACCACCGTGGTGTGTTGCCCGTGGGGCCGGCGGGCCACCTCGGCATCCCATCCGGCCTCCACCAGACGCATAAACGCCTCGACGGCGCCCGGCAACGGCGGCCGCTGATCTGATGCGGCCGCGCCAGTGCCGTGATCCTGCTTGCACTCCGCGATCAGCGCCTCACGATGAGACGCCAGTGCGGCGTCGAACTTCGCCGCGTCGTCGTGCGGAAGTTTGATCCGCCAGCAGCTGAACTCCTCGGTAGAGGTCTTGGTGATCGAGGGCTGCGGTTGCGGCCGAGGATCGGGTTCGGGTCGCGGTTCGAGTTTGACCGCGGTGCGCAGCTGGTTGACCGTGGCGACCCGCGCCAACTGCGCGTAATGCTCATCAGATCCCTGTCCGGCCCGGGCGGCGATGACGCCGAGCTGATCCAGCGACAGCCGACCCTCCCGCATGCCCTGGGCACACTGTGGGAACTCCTCGAGCCGGCGCGCCACGGTGGCGATCGTGTGGGCGTTGCCCGAGGACACCCCGAGCTTCCAGGCCACCAACGCCGCCACCGACCGCGCACCCGTAGCACCGCACAGCTCGTCGCGATCGAGCTCGGCGACGATCTCCACGATGCGTCCATCAATCGCGTTGCGCTGACCGGCCAACTCCGCCAACTCCTCAAACAGCACCTCAAGGCGCTGGCCAGGGCGCGTTGCCGCAGCGCCCAACGATGCGGTCACCGACATACCCCCATCATCGCAGCCGGGTATGACAAATCTCGGCCGCCGGAATCCGCCGGGGTGCGCGTCAGATTTGTAGGTAGTTGTTGTTGATCTTGATATCGGCCTGGTCACGCGGTGGCGGTCTGGTTGTGCGGCTGTGTGCAGATCTGTTCCCAGCGACCGCTGGCGTGCTGGCAGCGCAGGGTGAGGATGCCGGTGGCGCCGGGGATGTTCCAACGCATGCCGGAGAGTTTGAGTCGTTGACCGACGATGGCTTTGCAGCCGGCTTCCACGGTGCCCGAGCCGACGAACATGCCGTGGTCGCGGAAGTAGGCGTAGCGCATGCGGTGGGCGTTGGTTTTGAAATAGGCCAACGCTTTGTCGGTGTCGCGGGCGAGGTCGGCGGTGAGCGCGAGGCGGGTGGTTTCGGTAACGAGGGTTTCGATGTCACCGGTGTCGAGGTCGGCCAGCCGGGCGGTCAGCCAATGCGGGTGCCGCTCGCCGAGGACGGGGGCAAGTCCGGCGGCGAGGTCGTGCAGGTGTTGGCGGGCGTGGTAGATGTCCACGATCGGGGTGGCTTCGGGGGCGACCTGGGTGGCCAGGTTCCAGATCCAGGGGGCGCAGTCGCCGAGCACGACCAGTTGGCGGATGTCATCGGCGCCGCGGCGGCGGGCCTCGGCCGCCACCAGGGTGGCGAACTGGTCGGCGGGGGCGAAACTGGCCAGGTAGCTGGTGGAGTCCTCATCGCGCACCGGTCGGCCGTCGTCGTCGACGGTGGTTTGGGTGAACAGGCGGGCGAGTTTCACCTCGCGGGTATGGGCGCGCCGGTCGCCGCTCTTGCCGGCGCGGCCGGTGGTGGCGGCGGGCGCCATGGGCATGCCGGTGCCGTCGATGGCGAGGTAGAGCTTGTCCGGCGTTTGCGCGCGGTCGGCCGGGGCGGGCAGCACGGCGACCTTGCCGCACGCGATCGCGGGAGCTTCGGCGGTGATGGGCGCCGCGACGGCGGCGCCGTCGGTTTCGGCGGAGCGTTCGATCCGTTTGGCCGACAACCGGATTCCGGCTAGTTCGGCGAGCATGTCGGCGGCGGCGGCGAACGGCTGCGCGGCCGCGGCGCGGGCGGTCATCGAGCGCAGGCCCGGCGACAGCGACGCGCCGGTGACGCCGAGAGCCTCGTCGCGGGCGCGA
>NZ_UPHQ01000336.1 GCF_900566055.1 Mycobacterium innocens | reverse complement strand
GCGGCCACCGCGATGCTGCGAACCGGCGCGTCTTTGGCCGAGATCGGCCAGGTCCTTCGTCAGTCGCAGGTTGCCACGACGGCCATCTACGCCAAGGTCGACCGAGTCGCGCTGCGAGCACTGGCCCAGCCCTGGCCAGGAGCGCAGGCGTGAGCGCGCTCCGCCAGGCGGTGGACGACTACATCTGGGTCCGCCGTTCGCTTGGCTTCAAGCTCGATGACTACCCGTGGATGCTCTACGACTTCGTCGGCTACCTCGAGGCCGTTGGTGCCTCGACGGTCACCGCGGATCTGGCAGTCGCCTGGGCACAGCTTCCCGGAGCGGGAGCTCATCGCTCCTACCTGGGCAAACGGCTCTGCGTGGTGCGCGGCTTCGCCCGGCACCTCGCCGCATTCGATCCGGCCACCGAGGTGCCCTCGGCTGACCTCCTGCACTGGCAGGAGTGCCGAGCGATCCCCTACATCTACTCCGACGCCGACATCGCCGCCTTGATGGCAGCTGCGCGGTCGCTCAAGCCGCGGTTACGGGCAGCGACCTACGAGACGTTGATCGGCTTGCTCAAGGTGACTGGCGCCCGGATTGGGGAGCTCATCAGCCTCGACAGGGACGACGTCGATCTCGACGACGGCGTGCTCTTCATCAGGTACTCCAAGTTCAACAAGAGCAGGGAGCTTCCACTGCACGCGAGCACGGTCGAGGCTCTCAAGGCCTACGCGGCGGTGCGCGACCGGCTGTGTCCCAGACCCAAGGCGGCGAGCTTCTTCGTGTCCAGCGTGGGCAAACGGCTCGTCTATGTGACTGTCCAGCAAGCCTTCTCGCTCATCACCCGCGTTGCTGGACTCCAAGCTCGCTCGAAGCGGTGCCGGCCCCGGTTGCACGATGTCAGGCACTCCTTCGCCTGCACCACCCTGCTCGGCTTCTATCGCAGCGGGGTCGACGTGCAGGCGCATCTACCGCTGCTGTCCACCTACATGGGCCACGACCGGCCGGAGAACACCTACTGGTATCTCTCGGCGATCCCCGAGCTGATGTCCCTGGCAGCACAGCGCCGGGAACAGGCAGCAAGGAGACGGCCATGAGCGCTCTCGCACCGACCATGCAGGCGTGGTTCACCGACCGGCTCGTCGGCCAGCGCCACGCCAGCCCCAACACCATCGCCGCCTATCGCGACGCCTGGCGTCTGCTGCTGCAGTTCGTCCAGTCCCAGACCGGAACGCAACCCTGCCGGCTCGACATCGCAGATCTCAACGCCGACGTCATCTGCGACTTCCTGAACCATCTCGAGCGCGACCGCAACAACAGCGTCCGCACCCGCAACGCGCGGCTCGCGGCGATCCGGTCCTTTTTCCGCTATGCCGCGTTGCGCCATCCCGAGCACGCAGCGCTCATCGCTCGCGTGCTCGAGATCCCGACCAAACGTAGCGAGCGAAAGGAAATCCACCACCTCGACCAGGCCGAGGTCGACGCCTTGCTAGCCGCGCCCGACCAAGACAGCTGGACCGGAAGGCGAGACCAAGTCCTGCTCGACGTCGCCGTGCAGACCGGCCTCAGGGTCTCGGAGCTGACCGGCTTGCGTGTCGGTGACGTCGAGGTCGGCACCGGTGCTCACGTGCGCTGTCGTGGCAAAGGCCGCAAAGAACGCTGTACACCACTGGCCAAGGAGACCGCTGGACTACTGCGAGCGTGGATGAAAGAGCGACATGGCTTGCTCGACGACCCATTGTTCCCGACTCGGCGCGGGACCCCGCTCACCCGCAGCGCTGTCGGGTACCTGGTCGCTAAACATGCCGCAACAGCAGCGGAACGCTGCCCGTCGCTGCTCGCAAAACACCCAACTCCCCATACCCTCAGGCACAGCTGCGCGATGTCACTCCTGCGCTCCGGGTGCGACACTTCGGTGATTGCACTCTGGCTCGGCCACCAAAACGTGGAAACCACCGCGCGCATCTATCTGCATGCTGACCTCTCCATCAAGGAGCGCGCGCTTGAGCGGACCAGACCTCTTCACGTGAAACCAGGGCGCTACCGGCCGCCCGACCCTCTGCTCGCCTTTCTCAGCGGCCTCTGACGTCGAATTATGCGCTCCTCGACTGGCCAACCTCCGCCCTTCACAAGGTGTCGGGCACCGCCCCGGACATAATCCGCGGCTGCACATAGGACCCG
>NZ_UPHQ01000341.1 GCF_900566055.1 Mycobacterium innocens | reverse complement strand
TGCGGCCCGGCCGAAACCCATACGAGCGGGGTTCGAAACGGGCCTCCCACTCGGGTTCCAGTGCGTTACGCACCCGTGCCTGGTGACACCGGTCCATCAGCACGGGAATTCCGAGCGGCCTCAGCTTCGCACGGTTTGACGCCTTCGGAATGTACACGCGCTTGACGGCGGAAGGCTTCCAGGTCCGGATGCTTTCGTGTATACGCACGGCCACATCGGCCCTGTCCTCGGAGGTCAACGCGACCTCCCCGTCGATACCCGCCGTCTTGCGCCCAGCATTGCGCTGCGTCACCTGCCGCACACTCAACAGTGTGTTCGACCGGGAGCGCAGCATCAGCTTCTGCAGGTTTCTGACCCTGGGCCAGTCACCTTCCTGCGTCGCCTTGAAGATCCGCTGCCGCAACCGCCGTACCTCCTGCGTGCAGGCAGACCAATCGACCCAGTCCCAGTCGACCGCGTCCAGGTCCACCCCCATCGAGGGGTCCTCGGGTCCGTTCACCATAAAGGCGCCTAACTTGTCCTTCGGTTCCAGCCGTTTTAGCCGATTCAACTTCAAAGGCTCACCTGCCCAAGTGGGCACGCTTTCGCGCCCGGGCACACGGCCCGGTATCCGGCCAGTTATACGAAATGATCGGCGGAGGCCCGATCAACCTCTTTCGCTTTCCTGCCGCCTTTCGGCCACCGGCGTTGGCTTCGTGGGCATCCTGTACCCACCGGGGAATTGGGCCTTCGTTACCTCCGGCTTACCGCCCACCCAAAAGGCATGGCGGACCCCGACGGGGTTTCCGTGTTCCGCACGCATGAGACCCGGCTGGGGTTGGGTGCCCTCTGTACCCCGAGGACGGCGGTGTCCACACGGCCGCGCACAATCCTTGGCCGCCGCCTGCCGCCTTCCAGCGGCCGGTCCCTATCATCCTGGCGCCGCAAACCGTCCCAGGATGTGCAATTAACGAGGCATCAGCGAGGGTTCACTGGCATTCACCCCATGCCCAGCCTTCCCCTGGCCTGTGGACCCCGGACGGGGCGAGATCCCTTGGGCTTTCCCGTGAGCTTCGCACCCAACCACCGCTGGAAGCAGCAGCCACGCACGTCACGGTGAGGACAGGTCCCGGACACTGACCCGGACTACGTCGTCAACATCGGCTGACCCTCCAATCGGCGTAGTCACTCATCGCGTGCGACCTCGCGTCGCAATTGTGGTATTGCTTTCCTCGGCTGGACTTGTAGTCGAAATGCAAACTCGCGGTGACCCCGGAGGTGAACACTCGGGTGCGGAACCGGCCCGGCGTCGGCCGCTTGCGGCCGCGGTGCACGCGGCGCCCGAAGATCAGCGCGACCTTGTCCGGGCGGCCCACATCGAGGTTGTCGGCGATGACCTGTTCCAGGAAGATCCGCCCCGACACCGGCTTGTCCAGCATGTGGGTTAGGCAGAACTCCGCCTGATCGAGGGCGAGCTGGTAGTAGTAGCCGCCGAGGTTCTCGTCTTCCTCGGTGAACGGCTGCGGCAGCCGCTGCTGCCATTTGATCAGCAGCGCCTCGATGTGCGCGCCGCCGAAGCTCTCGCAGATCGCCTGCAACCCGGCGACGTCGTCGCAGTCGGCGAACCCGTTGTCGAGCGGGGTGAACCCGATGCCCGCCTTGTTCGCCTGCCGCTGTGCCCAATGGTTGCCGTTGACGATCAGCTGGGCGTTGAACGGGAAGTAGGTGCACACCCGCAGCAGGAACGGGCCGAAGTCGTCGTCGAAGCAGTACCAGTAGATGTGGTTGACCAGCTTGCTGGTCTTCTTCAACCAGGCGTAGGTGGCGCCGGTCAGTGGGTTGCGCCGCCGGGTCGAGGTCCACACCGTGGCCCGCTCCTGCGCGATCCCCACGT
>NZ_UPHQ01000343.1 GCF_900566055.1 Mycobacterium innocens | reverse complement strand
GGGTTGTGTTTTTGGGCAGGGCTGGTGTATTACCCAACTCGCGGTGTTGGGCGCTGTTGGTCAGCGGGTGGGTGCGTATTGGTGGATTGCGAACAGGTCGGCGAGTCGCTGTTGGGTCGGGCTCATGTCGGTGAGCATGCGCTGCACGCGAGGCCGTCCCTTGCTGCCGTCGTGGTAAATCAACACGGTCTCTTGGATGCCGACGAGTTCGTCGAGCAATTCGCGTACCGACAGGTGCAGCCCGGCGTGCTCGGTCTGGCGGCGCATCAGGTGGGCGACGGCCAGGGCGAGCACGCAGTAGAACACGTGCACCCGGATCTTGGAGTCAGTCCAGTGGTGCATCGGGCTGAACGAGACCACGTGGGGGTCCTTGAGCTGGCGGAACCCGAATTCGGCGTCGGATTGAGATCGGTAGGCGGCCACCACGTCGGGCACCGGCCAGTCGCGGTTGGTGAACAGGATGCGCTTGCCGAACAGCCGCTCTTCCAGGCGCTTTCGGGCCTTGGTGTCGGTGCGCCAGGACAGCCTCAACTGGGCGGGCGCCTCGCCGGTGAGGGTGACGGTGAGGATGTCGGCGACCCAGCGGGGCTTGCAGATCGCGGTGATCTCGGCCTGGACCCGGTCGCGGTCGCGGCGGGTGCGGCCGCGCGCGAGGCGGGCGGCCAGGTCGGCGAGTCGGCGGCGGGCCTTGGCCAGGGTCTGGTCCAGGCCGCGGGATTGCTTGGCGTGCAGGTTCGCCGAGTGGGTGAGCACCGCTCGGCGGGTGACGCCGAGCGCGGTGACGGTGGTGTCGACATGGCTCAGCCCGGGGTAGCGGTCGTCGTCCACGGGCCGGTAGTCCCGGGTCGGGATCTGCAGCAGGTCGGGGTGATCGCTGGGCGGCAGCGAACCGACGAACCCGATCCCGTGCGCCTCCACCACCGCATGGTTGTCGCTGCTGTTCTGCCCGGCGTCGTAGACCACGGTCAGCGACTCCACGTGCTCGACCAGGTCCCGGTAGCGGGTGACCAGTTCGTCGACGACGGTGCTGAACTGGGTGACATCGGGCCGGTCCCCGGGATAGGCATGCGCGATCACCGGCACCCCGCCGTCGCGGGTGACGACCAGGGCCAGCCCGACCAACCGCAGATCGGTGCGTTTCTGCTTGGCCTTGCCCCGCTGCGCGATCGGCGCGCGGTCGTTGCCGGTGTCGATGAAGGTGGCGAAATTGGTCATGTCCAACGCCAGCCCGGTCAAATCCAGCCCGAACTCGGTCACCATCCGCCGTCCCAGCCGGGTCTCGATCTCACGCAGTTCGGTCTGGCCGAGGCGGTCCATCGCGTCCCAGAACCGGCGATGATCCACCGCGGCCCGGTCCAGCTTCACCCACCGCGGCCCGGCCGTGGTCGCCCACCAGTCGGCGAAGCCGCGCTTGGAACATGGGTCGACAATCCGGTTCGCGCACGCCAGCGCCAGATAGGTGCCCACCGATGCGGCCGCGTTCGCGTACCGGGGCGCCACCTCGTCGACGATGCCGGCCACATCCAGCCGGGCCAGCATCGACCACACCGCAGCCAGATCCCCGAACTGCTTGTGCTGGCTACGGATCGGCTGCCCGGCCGGCGTCTCGGACAGCTTCGCCATCACCTCCTCCGCGCTGC
>NZ_UPHQ01000344.1 GCF_900566055.1 Mycobacterium innocens | reverse complement strand
AAGACAAACCCCGCGTCGAACGTGCGGTGCAGTATGTACGTGGAAACTATTGGGCTGGGGAAACATTCACTAATCTCGACGATGCCCAACACGCCGCCGAGCAGTGGTGTCGCCAGACCGCCGGTACCCGTGTCCACGGCACCACCTGTGCACGGCCGGCCGAGGTGTTCACCGCAGAGGAGCAACCGAAGCTGCTACCGGTTCCCGTCGTCTATGACGTGCCGGTCTTCAAGACGGTCAAGATTCACCGTGATTACCACGCTGAGGTCGCCAAAGCCCTGTACTCGCTGCCCGAGCAGTGGATCGGCGCCACGCTGGATGTGCGCGCCGATAGCGAGCTGGTGAAGTTCTATCACCGCGGGCAACTGGTGAAAGTCCATCCCCGCCAGCCTGCCGGTGGTCGCAGCACCGACCGCGAGGATCTGCCCGAACACAAAACCGGCTACGCGCTGCGCGACCTGGCCGGGTTGATCGCGGCGTGCGCGGCCCACGGGCCCAACGTCGGGATCTACGCCGAACGCATCCTTGATGACCCGCTGCCCTGGACCCGGATGCGCACCGTGTACCGGCTGCAGGGTTTGGTGCGCCGCTACGGCGCGGCGCGTGTCGACCAAGCTTGCTCGTCAGCGTTGGATCTCGATGTCGTCTCGGTCAACAAGATCGCTTCCATGCTGGAACGCGCCACCGAGAACACCACCCCGGCACTACCGCGGGCTGTCGGCCACACATCCACCCGATTCTCTCGTGATCCATCCGAATTCACCTTTACCACAACCATACTGACCGTCGTACCAGACACTGACCAATCCTGAAGGAGACCTACCGAAATGACCACCACCACCCACAAACCCGCCGAACCGGTCGGCGCGGATCTGATCCGGCTGCTCAAAACCCTCAAGCTCGGCGCATTAGCCGACACCCTGGGCGACCGCGCCGCACTGGCCCGCCAACATAAACTCAGCCACATCGGCTTCCTGGAAGTCCTCCTCGCCGACGAGGTATCACGACGCGAATCACGCTCGGCAGCAATGCGTTCAGCCAAAGCTGGACTCGATCCATCGATGCGTTTGGACACCTGGACCGCCTCAGAGGACCTGCGCTATGACCGCACCCTGCTCGGTGACCTGACCTCACTGCGCTTCCTGGACACCAAACAGTCCGCGATCATTCTCGGCCCCGTCGGAGTAGGCAAAACGCACTTAGCAACAGCCCTGGGCCACATAGCAATTCAGCGTCGCCACTCAGTATTATTCGCACGCGCCGACAAACTGTTCACCCGGCTACGCGCCGCCCGTCTCGACAGCACCCTCGAAGCCGAGATCCGCCGGCTCGCCGCCATCGACGTGTTGATCATCGACGACTTCGCACTCAGGCCTCTCGACGCCACCAACACCAGCGACTTCTACGAAATCACCGTCGAACGCCACCGCACCAAAACCACCATCGTCACCTCCAACCGAGAACCCACCGAATGGCTCACCATGACCGCCGATACGCTCCTAACCCAATCAGCCATCGACCGGCTGACCTCCACCGCACACACACTCGTCATCGAAGGACCGTCCTACCGCCAACGCGCCCGGCCTCAGCG
>NZ_UPHQ01000348.1 GCF_900566055.1 Mycobacterium innocens | reverse complement strand
CACCTTGCCGCCTTGGCGGAACGTACGGCGCAGATACACCGATTCGTAGCAACGCTTCTCACCGGAGCCGGTCACGTGAGCCCTGCGCACTTTGGCTACGTGCACCTTCTCGTTACGGCGTGACATATAGGTAACCCTAGCCATCCCGACGAAGAAATTCCGTGAACGACACACTCTATTTTGTCTACCTTTCTTGCGGGTCAACAGACTGAACCGCAGCTCACACCCCAGATCCCCGCCAAAACCCGGATTAACTTCGGCCTAAGGAGTGCGGTGCCCGACGCACGGCGGTACGACACGCTTCTCGCCAAGGGTGAGGATCGCAAGCAGCGGATCCTTGAGGTCGCGCAGCGGCTGTTGACGCGCAACGGCTGGCGCAATACGACGTTGGCCCAGATTGCCGGGGAAGCCGGGGTCAGCCCCGCGGGACTGTTGCATCACTTCGAATCCAAGGAACAGCTGCTGCACGCGGTGCTGGACGCCCGCGATCTCGATGACGATTCCCATGCCGACCGCGCCGGTGATCTCCTCGTCGAGATCGCACGGGTGGCCGATCGCTTCAACCGGGCACCCGAACTGGTCGGCACGTTCACCGTGCTGCTGGTCGAAAACATCCTTCCCGACGCCCCGCTGCACGACCGCATGCTGGCCCGACAGCGGGAAGCGATCGACATCGTCGCCGAACTCATCCGACGCGGTCAGGCGGACGGCCGGTATCGCACCGAGATAGACCCGGCCGTCAAGGCAGTGGAGATTCTCGCCTTCGTCCACGGAATGGAAACGATATGGTTGCTCAATCCTTCGATACCCCTGACCGCGGTGTTCAAGGAGTACGCGGAGTCGTTGGCACGGGACTTCGCCCTGCCCAGGACGTCCCAGAAGACATGAGATACCGCCTCGACGTCGTCGCCTCCACCGTCGCCGACGTGGTGCAGTTCGCCGGCGGGTGGCTCTTCGACCGCGCGATGGCGGGCTGGGACGTCACGGTCCTTGTCGCTGACCACAGTGACAACCGGCCGCTGCAGATCCTCGGGGTCCAGACACTCGACCTTGAAGACGCCTTGGCATCGGTGGACACTCGTCTCCGCCCACAGGCCCTGGCGGCCGCGGCGGATCTTTTCGGATGTGATACGCGGGTGCGCCGGGGTGTGCTGCAGGCCCTCGATCATGGCGTCACCGAAGTCACGCTGTGGGGACGGACCTGGCCGGCCGAGCTGGATGACAGCGTCGGTCAGGTACAGCATCCGCTGAGCATGGCCGCCCGGACGTTCAAGGCTGCGGCGATGGCCGCGACCGCGCTGCCGCAGGCTGCCATCGGGCCGACCGAAGTCTTCCGCAGCGGGCTGATGGCCTGCCCGTCGGTCGCGGCTGATTTGGTTCCTGCCTGATCCGAAAACAAGGTGATTTGGGCGCACGAAAGCTGGATGCGAGGTGAGGAGATCTCGCACCCAGGAGTAGGGCTGAGGCGATGTTGAGTTGGTTTAGGCGGCTTGGCCGGTGGGTTCGATGG
>NZ_UPHQ01000349.1 GCF_900566055.1 Mycobacterium innocens | reverse complement strand
TAGCACTCCGGGAAGAGACGACGGGAGGGCCGTCGCCTACCAACTGACCTGATCACCGTGCCGCCCCGGCAGCACGAACAACAAATCGGGTTACCGCAACCCCACACACTGCTCACCGCCAGCGCCGGAACCCCACCCCCACGTGCTCACCCTGGATGCCCGCGAACAGTCAGAGACTGATACGTCAGAATCCTCGGTCATGGTTGGATCGCCGTCAGACGTTGTCTCGAACAATGTTGCGAGGGCTTTCAGGCCCACCATGTTGGTGGCCTTCAACTCGATCAGGTCCAGCGGCAATGGCCGCAACGCCGCCGGCATGTTCGCCAGCGCGGCTTGTTCACGGCGGTGGATCGCTGTGGCGAGCGGGTCTGTTGTCATCGTTGGGTGCGGGCAGCACACCGTTGATGACGACGCGCTGACGGGTGAGCCCGATCTCGGCGAGTTCTTGGATGAGTGCGGTCAATTTCGGCGAGAGCGAAATGGGGAGGGCGGGCGACCAGCAGCAGACGGGTGCGGCGGGGGTCGGCGAGCGCGGCGACGGCCGCGGCGTACATCGCCTTGTGCTTCTCCAGCCCGGCTAGCGGTCCGAGACAGGACGCGTCGCCCTTACCCGCTTCCAGGAAGGCGTTCCAGCTTCCGGGAAGTTGTAGCAGACGGATGGTGTGCCCGGTCGGCGCAGTATCGAACAGCACATACTCGAACGCGGCAATCGCGCCGTGGGTATCGGTCAGCAGAGCGGTGAACTCGTCGAGCGCAGCGATCTCGGTGGTACATGAGCCGGATCGTTGTTCGGTCATGGAGACGATTTCGGCTTCGGAGAGCACCCCCCGCATCGGTCCGATGATGCGCTCACCGGTAGGCATTCGCAGCCTGCTCGGGATCGATCTCAAGCGCCGACAACCCCCGTACCGATTGGATCGCAGTGATCTTGTTACCGATCTCAAGTCCAAACACCTGACCCAGGTTTGAAGCCGGGTCTGTGGAGACCAGCAGCACCGTCTTGCTTGTACGGGCTAAGGCCAGCGCGCTAGCGCACGCAATTGACTCCTTGCCGACCCCGCCCTTGTCGGTGACATGTAGCGCGGAGCGCCGCTGAGGAATTTAGGCATTGTCATGGCGACTACATTTCTACGATCAGGTTGTCGGGGGTGGATTGACCAACCCCATCGCCATGAGCGACGTGGGCAGCCCGGTAGCCCTCGACGTTGGGCCGAAAACCGATGGCCTGCAACACCTTATCGGCTTCAATTCGCTGGAGGTGCCGTCTCTTCGCACCGTCACGGTAACCTGTGCCGTCGTCGCCGACGTATGGTGCCGGTGAGAACATTGACACCGAGTTTCTTTAACCCGAAGTTACTGCTGGTAAATAAGGGAAATGGGGTGCTGAGCTGGGTTTTGTGGCGACTCGGCAGGAAAAGTGTAGCCACTAATAGTAGCGTGTTGCTGCTGATGTGGAACGAATTCACGTTGTAGC
>NZ_UPHQ01000354.1 GCF_900566055.1 Mycobacterium innocens | reverse complement strand
CCCGGTCGCCTACCTCGACGTCGACGGCACCATCGCACCCACCTACGGGCAACACAAGGCCGGAATGGACATGTCCTACAAGGGCATCTGGGGCTACGCGCCGCTGATCGTGTCGCTGGCCAACACCAAGGAAGTGCTCTACCTGGTCAACCGTTCCGGTAACGTGCCCAGCCACGCCGGCGCGCCGGCCTGGATCGACAAGGCGATCGAGCTGGTCACCCCGCACGCCGCACGGGTGTGCCTGCGCGGGGACACCGACTTCTCGTTGACCGCGCACTTCGACCGATGGGCCGAGCGGGTCGATTTCGTGTTCGGCATGGACTGCAACACTGCGCTGCGCTCGCGCGCCGAAGCGCTGGACGAGACCGACTGGACACCGCTGCAGCGGCCCGCCGCCGCCCCGCCACGGTCCGGGCAGCGCCGCCAACGCGAACCCAACCACAAGCGGCGCATCGTCGCCGAACGCGGATACCTCAACCTCGAACTCAACTGCGAGCATGTCGCCGAGTTCAGCTACCAGCCCGGCAAATGCGGCCGACCCTACCGGGTGATCGCGCTGCGCAAGAACATCAGCAAGACCCGCGGCGAGGCGGCCCTCATCGAGGAGATCCGCTGCTTCTTCTACATCACCACCCGCACCGACCCGACCCCCGCCCAGGTCGTGGCCTGCGCCAACGACCGCTGCGACCAGGAAAACATCATCGAGCAGCTCAAAAACGGCGTCAACGCGCTGCGGGTGCCGCTCTACGACCTGGTCTCCAACTGGGCCTACATGGTCATCGCCGCGCTGGCGTGGAACATCAAGTCCTGGTTCGCGATGATGCTGCACCCCAAGGCCGACCGGCGCGACTGGATCAACATGGAGTTCCGCCGCTTCACCACCCAGGCCATCCTCATCCCCGCGATGATCATCCTCCGCACCCTCACCGTGCGGATCATCGGCTACCACCGGAACCTGGACCGATTCTTCAGCGCCTACAACAGCATTGAACGCACCCGCTTCGATTGACGCCCGCACCCCGCACTGGCCTTCGGGCCTGTCACCCGCACACCACGGTCGCCCTCTCCGAGCCAGAGCCAGCACCCCCGCATCGTCCTCGCATACCCACACACCCGAACAACCCACGCACAGGCGGTAATCCGGCCAATCTACGACCGCTCACCCACCCCATGACCATCATCGACTGAACCGTCCCCGGTTTTATGCGCACTTCCTTTGTTGGGAAGGATGGCGCGATGCCGAGCAAGTACGACGAGAACACCAAGGCCAGAGCGGTGCGACTGGTCCGGGAACACCGCGACGACTATGACA
>NZ_UPHQ01000359.1 GCF_900566055.1 Mycobacterium innocens | reverse complement strand
CTAGGTGGCCGAGTCCCGCACCGGGTGGATGCGGCCACCAAGACAGCACTGCTGGGCCTGCTCGACCACGCGGTCGGCGCCGGCTGGACGCTGCGCCGCGCCTGCCACGAACTGGAACTCGGCGAGGTCCGCGCACACCGCTGGATCGCGCGTCGCACGATCGGAGAGCTGGTCGACAAGGCCCCAGGTGGATCACCCATGCACGGGCTGCTCGACGAGGAAGCCGACGAGATCCTGGCCCTGTTCGACGAATGGGGCGAGACCGACCGCTCGCATCGCAAGCTGGCGCACCGCGGCTCCTACCTTCATCGGGTGTGGGTGTCGCCGTCGAGTGTGCGCCGCGTTCTGTTCCTGGCGGACAAGCATTTCCGGCCGTTACCCAAGCCGGGCCGCTCGCAGCGCAAACCGTTCCCGGACTGGGTGGACTACAAGCCGAACTCGATCTGGATCTACGACACGACGCATTTCACCAAAGCGGGGATGGCGGTGCTGATCGTCCAGGACCTCATCTCGCGCAAGTGGATCACCGAGGTCGTCTCCGCCGAGGAAACCTCCACCCAGGTCGAGGTCGCGTTCACCGACGCACTCGACGCCGAGGGACTCCTGGAAGTCGTCGAGCGCCGCCAAGACGGGCTCGTCAACATCGACACCGACGACGAGGCTCGGCCGATCCTGCTTGCGGTGTCCGATAACGGCCCGCAGATGACGTCAGGGTCCACGCGGGAGTTCATGGCGCTGTGCGCGATCGCCCAGCACTTCGGCCGCCCGGGCACCCCGACCGATCAGGCCTGGATCGAGAGCTTCAACGGACACCTCAAGGCCGAGTTCCCGCACCTGCTCGCGATCGAGGACCCCGTCACCCTGCGCGCCGAACTCGCCGACACCCGCGAGTTCTGGAATTCGGTCCGGCTCCATGCCGGCATTGGATACGTCACGCCCAACGACGAACACGAAGGACGAGGGGAGGCCATCCGCAAAGCACGACAAGCCGGACTCGAACAAGCCCACAAACGCCGCCTTGCCTGGCACCGCCAGCAAAGGCACACTGAACCCATCCAGGACCCCGACGATGTTGTCTGATCAAACGCGAATCTCTATCGCAAAGTCAGAAACACCTCA
>NZ_UPHQ01000360.1 GCF_900566055.1 Mycobacterium innocens | reverse complement strand
GGGCAATGGCGGCGCGGGTGGGGCCGGTGGGGCCGCCATGGCCGGCATTAATGGCGGGATCGCGGGGCACGGTGGGAACGGCGGCGCCGCCATAGGCCTGTTCGGTGACGGCGGGGCCGGCGGACCAGGTGGCGCCGGCCTGGCCGGGGCAAATGGTGTCAACCCCACCTTCAATGGCACAGCCGCCGCCGGCAGCAACGGCGCCGATCTAAGCGTGATTACGGGCCCCGCTACCGCAGGTGCGGGCGCTCCCGGCGGTAACGGCGGCCCGGGCACGATCGGCGGCACCGGCGGGGCCGGTGGTTTCGCGTTCGTCAACAACCCCAGCGACGCCAGCGACGCCACCGGCGGCGCCGGCGGCAACGGGGGCAGCGGCGGCGCCGGCGGCAACGGCGGCGCCGGCGGTAACGCTACTAGTGGCGGTACCGCCGCCGGCGGCGCCGGAGGTAACGGCACCGGCGGCGGAACCCCCGGGGGTGCCGGCGGGGCCGGCGGCTTTGGCGGATTCGCAACCGCTGCCGGCGGCAGTGCCCTCGGCGGCGCCGGCGGCCTGGGCGGTAACGGCGCCGCCGGCGCGGCCGGTGGTGCGGGGGGACTCGGTGGTGCTGGCGGCGCCGGCGGCCACGGCGGGATCCTGGCGGGCAACGGCGGCGCCGGCGGCAATGGCGGCGTCGGTGGCAACGGAGGTGCAGGCGGCAATGGTGGTGCCGGCGGTGGTGGCGGTGGCGGAACCACGGGCATCGCAACCGTCACCGGTAAGGGGGGCGCGGGTGCTGACGGCGGCAGCGGGGGTGCCGCCGGATCCGGCGGCACCGGCGGCACCGGCGGCCCGGGTGGTAACGGTGGTGCCGCCTCGTCAATGTTCGGCAGCGGCGGCGCCGGTGGTATCGGCGGCATCGGCGGTGTCGGTGGCGGTGGTGGCAACGGCGGTGTGGGCGGCGACGGTGGTGGGGGCGGAAACGGTGACGGCTTTGTGACGAGCATCGCTGGCAGCGGCGGTATCGGCGGTGGCGGCGGCGCCGGTGGTGACGGCGGCGCGGGCGGCGGAGTCGGCAGC